>NC_011743.1 GCF_000026225.1 Escherichia fergusonii ATCC 35469 | reverse complement strand
ATTAACCCTGGCTTCCGTCGTGACAGAACACTACGTCCTGTAAAAGGGGGACTAAGGCCCCTGAATCACACACCTGAAATTAATAATGCGGAGTTTTACGATAATGTCATTGCTGGAAACTTTCCTGACCGCTTCTCAGGGGGCAACAATCCTGTTCCTTGCCATGCTGATCTACTGGCAAAAGCGATAAATCCAAGCGGGCTGGCCTTTGGCCAGCTTCGCTGTATAAGGGGAAAAATGCGGCATATCCAGACATTTCACTAGGCAATTTGAATTCAGATATCTATGCTTGGGATCCGGTCAACAGGAGGTAACAAGATGAAACTTGAAACTATACAGATAGATAATACCGTAAGGAGTGGTCTTAATTCTTTCACTGACGGGGTGATTATTCGTGATACAAAGGTATTGATCACGCTCAATCTCCCGGATGGACAGAAAACCACTATTGAGGGGGAATCGCGGCATATGTCGGACGCCAACAGGTTGTCAGAACGTATTACGATGCTTCAGCATGCGATCTATGAGCAGTATGAGGAATACAGAGCAGATATTCCCGTCAGCTGGTCCAGATAACGTCTGACAGACCTCCCCGGCGAGCAGGACGTTCGCCAGCATCATTCTCCTAAGTACTTAAATATTCCCTTTCAGCATGGCTACCGCATCCGCTTCGGGCATCTGAAACTGAACTCGATGCCGCGCAGCAACATCAAGTGCGAACACCTTCGTATAGACTTCCGTCGAGCTAATCGATTTGTGGCCCATCAGGCTCTGCAAAACCTTCAGTGGTATGCCGGCATACAGCATATGCATCGCGTAGGAGTGGCGGAACGTATGCGGGGTGACCGGCACCGAGAATGTCACCCCGTCGACGGCGGCCGCTTCAACCGCTTCGCCAATCCAGGTCCGTACTGTCCGGTCGGTGATGTCCCAGATGCGGGCTTTCTCTGTTCTGCCGGTACGCTTGTTGCGTCTTTCCAGCGGAATTTTCAGGGTGGCCACCATCATCTGCAGCTGGCTGACGTAGTGGTGATCGGAAAGCGGAACCAGACGATGAGCCTGGCTACCGGCGGGAGCTCGGCCGGCTGTCCTGGCCGCTTTTTCGGTGCGCTGCTTAAGCGTGGCCAGCTGCACGAACGGATACGGTGGCACCAGCGAAAAATCCCCCCGGGTCAGCGCCAGCGCCTCGTTGATACGTGCGCCGGTGTTCCAGAGGGTTGCCAGCAGCATCTTGCGGTGCAAATCGGGCACATAATGGAGCAGGGCGCTGACTTCCGGTGCCAGCAGGTATTTCGGTAGTTCATCTTGAACGAGCGCCATCTGGCGCAGGGCCAGCGCGGCGGGATAGTCAATGGCCACCGGCATTTGCGCCGGCTGCTGCGGGTGAGAATATGATAAGAGGCCGCTCATTGGTTTGACATTCCATCAGGTATCACTAATTGATTCCACTCCCTGTTGCGGGTAGCTTCAGCAGCGCGCAGGGCTCTTTCGCGCCTCCAGACTTTACGAAACACGGAAACTGCAGACCATTCATCATGACCTGTAAGACGTGTTTCGGGCATCCCGGTTGCCTTGCGCAGACGGACGGCAAGAATGACAGCGTTGATGCCCAAGCGCGTGAACTGATACTGCCGTTCCCTGAAATAGTCCTTATGCCAAGGAGGGTCGGAGTATTCGGCGGCATATGCAATTGCCCTGTGGGCCTCATCCTGGAGCACCGGCAGTTCACGGATGCGATACATAAGACGTGGCTCTAAAGTCCGCCAGTCACCGGAGACATCGATCAGATTCAGTTCAGGGTAATTCGTGACAGCTTTTCTCTCAGGCTGGGGGGCATCATCATCCTGGCCGTCATCCGTCACAACCCGGAAACAACCCTCAGCA
Source organism: Escherichia fergusonii ATCC 35469 (assembly GCF_000026225.1). Classification (NCBI taxonomy): domain Bacteria; kingdom Pseudomonadati; phylum Pseudomonadota; class Gammaproteobacteria; order Enterobacterales; family Enterobacteriaceae; genus Escherichia; species Escherichia fergusonii. The sequence continues at coordinate 53,266 of NC_011743.1, read as the reverse complement.
TACCGTTCAAGCATGAATACCAACTCGGTGGCAATGTAATGCAGTTCCTTTTTCATTTTATCTTCTGACGCCTGTCTCTCACGCTTAAGCGTGAAATAATGTGTCAGCCAGATGCCAGTGAGTGTTATACCCCCAGTAAGCAGGCCAGTGATAAGCCCGGTTGCCACGTTTCCCCAGATCCCCGCCCCTTGATTAATCAGCTGTACGGAAACCGGATGGGATGTCGCAGCAACTATACTCTCAGTTGCGGCCTGTATATCAGTCATTGATCATTTACCCCTTTATATTCCTGAGAAATCCCGCCCTCTGTCCGTAGTCAGCGGCCGGCAGCCAGCTCTTCAGCCAGTTTCACAAACCTTTTGTGCTCAGTCTGCAGGTAATGGCTGTAAATCCGGGCATCACGTTCTGTCAGTCCGGATGGATTGCCGGTGAAGTAACGTTGCAGCACCGCAATACAGTGATTGTAGGTATCGAGATCATATTCCCAGTTTCCCAGCTCACCGGCCGCATCCAGTTCCTGGCGAAACTGCTCGTATTTACGGAGCAGAATGCCAAGACCTAATTCTGTTGCAGCATAAAGATTATTTTCTCCTGGCGCGGAAATCGCATTACGGATTTTTTCAAAAGCATAACTGAAATCATTTCTCTCATTGAATGCAGTAAACATGTCCTTTCCTCAGTTGAATAGTTAGCCGTGCAATTTTACCACACCTCAATCATCGTCAGATGAGTGCCACTCTGTCGCGACAGTGACTTTCACTAGAGTGATTTTCACATACTAAAATAATAAGCAGCCATATAACAACGTAATTAAATTACCTGACGGCCGCTCTGGCCGGATCCGACTTTTATGTTATTCCACAGTTTCCGGAAGTGTACCACGCACACGGAATAACCACAGCGCCCTTTCAGGGTGGTGAGCGGCCGGTCACGGGGCAGGGGAGGGGCACAACATATATGGTCACTGACAGCTGGAAACACCGCTACATCTTGTGTTTCCGGGCCGCTGCGCGCCGGCGGGGCTGAATCAGATCCGGAACTGCCTTTTTTCGGATCTGAGCGGGAAAAGTGAGAAACCAACATAGGTGTAACATATCCATATGCCGGGCATCTGCATAGGCAAAGCATACGCATATACCTACCATCTGCATATGTAACACCTATACAAGCCGGGCTTGCAGGCATATACTTCACCTATGCGGGAATACTCCCTGGCACACTCAGCATATGAGGAAAAACCATGCGCACAGTTTCGATATTTAAAAACGGCAATAACCGCGCCATCCGTCTGCCCCGGGACCTGGATTTTGATGGCGTCAGCGAGCTGGAGATCGTCCGGGAAGGGGACAGCATCATTCTGCGTCCCGTCCGGCCGACCTGGGGCTCGTTCGCGCAGCTGGACAGGGCCGATCCGGACTTTATGGCGGAGCGTGAGGATGTGGTCAGCGATGAAGGACGCTTTGAGCCATGAAGAAAACCTGGATGCTCGACACCAACATCTGCTCGTTCATCATGCGCGAGCAGCCGGCAGCGGTGCTGAAGCGCCTGGAGCAGGCGGTGCTGCGCGGTGATCGCATTGTGGTCTCGGCCGTGACGTATGCCGAGATGCGCTTCGGCGCCACCGGCCCGAAGGCCTCGCCGCGCCATATTCAGCTGGTCGACGCGTTCTGCGCGCGCCTCGATGCCGTCCTGCCCTGGGACCGCGCCGCGGTGGACGCCACGACGGACATCCGGGTGGCGCTGCGCCTAGCCGGGACGCCGATCGGCCCGAATGACACGGCCATTGCCGGGCACGCCATCGCGGCGGGCGCCATCCTGGTGACGAACAATGTGAGAGAGTTTGCGCGGGTCCCGGGCCTGGTGCTGGAAGACTGGGTGAAATAATCCCGTAATAATTTCCGTGACGGAGACGACAGACATGAATGGGCTTTGTTGAATAAATCGAACTTTTGCTGAGTTGAAGGATCAGATCACGCATCCTCCCGACTGGATTTGCCCCTATATTTCCAGACACCTGTTATCACTTAATGGAGTGACCCCGAGCCCGTAGACAAATCTGCCCTATAGTTTGAGCATAGGAGGAGTCTATGGGCACATCACGTTTTACCCCTGAATTTAAGGAAGAGGCCGTCCGCCAGATCACCGAGCGGGGCTATTCTATTGCTGAAGTATCTGAACGGCTCGGCGTGTCGGCGCACAGCCTATATAAATGACTCCGGGCTGTTAAGCCTGACAACAGTGGACAGCAGGCACAGGATTTACTGGATGCCAGAACAGAAATTCTCAGGCTGAAAGCACAGCTTAAACGCACTGAGGAAGAGCGGGATATTCTGAAAAAGGCAGCGCGGTACTTTGCAAGGGAGCCCGACTGAAGTATCGCTTTATCAACGATCACCGTGAAATCTGGTCGATCGTTACAATGTGTCGGGTCCTTAAGGTTGCCCGTGCCGGATTTTATGTCTGGCTCCATAACCCTGTATCTGCCGGAGAAAAGGATAACCAGCGACTGCTGGAACTCATCCGCGACTCCTATACGCTGAGTGGTGGAATTTACGGTTATCGCAGGGTTCATGGCGATCTTCGCGAAATTGGCGAAGTGTGCAGCAGAAACCGGGTTGCCAAAATCATGAGGAAAAACAGGATTCAGGCTATACATGGTTATAAAGTGCCACGCGGGAGCCGGGGACGACCGTCACTGATAGCGCCTAATCACGTGCGGCGTGAATTTACTGTAGTGAAGCCCAATCAGGTGTGGGTCACCGACATCACCTACATCCGCACCTGGCAGGGCTGGCTGTACCTGGCAGTGGTTATCGATCTTTTTGCCCGTAATGTGGTGGGCTGGTCGATGAAGCCGACACTGTCGCGCGAGCTGGCACTGGATGCGCTGCTGATGGCGGTCTGGCGACGTAAACCTGAAGAAAACGTCATTGTGCACAGCGATAGTAATAATGCCGATGTCAGTCTTTACCACCACTTAGTTTGCCGTTTAACCAGATTGGTGTGATTACTGATGCAGTGAAGACCTTCCCGCATCCTGACTCACACAGCGATCGACCTTTTGTGTCCTGCCCTGGACCCGTCGGTTGCCGGAAGCGCCTTCATGCGAGGCATCTCCTCACCGATGCGCGTGATTCAAGAAGGGCCTGACGGCTTGTCTCGTTACTGTCCTGTCCGGGTTATCTGTCTGGAGATTCAACTCTGTTTCCTCACAGGAGCTCTGTCATGGTTGATAAAGTTACCGAAGCTGCCGTTGTGGGTGGCGTGGATACACATAAAGATTTGCACGTTGCCGCTGTCGTAGATCAGAACAATAAAGTCCTTGGGACTCAGTATTTCTCCACAACACGACAAGGTTACCGGCAGATGCTGGCATGGATGACCTCGTTTGGGACATTAAAGCGAATTGGTGTTGAGTGCACAGGTACCTATGGTTCCGGTTTGCTTCGTTATTTTCAGAACGCCGGGTTAGAAGTTCTTGAGGTGACTGCTCCAGACCGGATGGAGCGACGCAAACGGGGTAAAAGTGACACAATTGATGCTGAATGTGCCGCTCATGCAGCATTCTCAGGCATCGGGACAGTTACTCCCAAAACGCGTGATGGCATGATTGAGTCCCTGCGGGTATTAAAAACTTGCCGAAAAACAGCAATATCAGGGGTCGTTTGCGGGAGAGGGCGAAATCCTACGCTAAGGCTTTGGCCAACGATATTCTCCGGTAAGATTGATGTGTTCCCAGGGGATAGGAGAAGTCGCTTGATATCTAGTATGACGTCTGTCGCACCTGCTTGATCGCGGCCGCGATAGCTAGATCGCGTTGCTCCTCTTCTCCATCCGCGTTCCAAGCTGCGGAAAGGCACCCATAAGCGTACGCCTGGTCGAGCAGGCGACGCGGATCGACGTCCAGCGCACGAGAGAATGCGTCCGCCATCTGTGCAATGCGTCTAGGATCGAGACAAAGGTCGTCTCTGTCAGCCGGATCGTAGAACATATTGGCGGCGCCAAAGCCCACTTCACCGACCAGACCGACGGGATCTATCACCAGCCAGCCGCGACTGGAGAACATGATGTTTTCATGATGCAGATCGCCATGTAGCCCACGCAGTTCCGAGGCATTGCTCATCATTTGATCGGCTATAATCGCCGCGTGGACGTAGTCAGTTTGACAACCTGCGTTTTGATCATCGCGCGCCCGCTGAAACAAAGCTGCAAAGCGATCCCGGATCGGGAGAAGGGCAGAAGGCAGGGGTTCCTCAGATGCGGCATACAGCTTCGCCATTAGTTCCGCTGCAATTTCGGTCGCCTGGTAGTCGCCGTGCTCGGCAACGATGTGAGAGAGCATTCGCTCCCCGGCATATTCGAGCAACATCAGATTGTTCTCACGACCGAGCAACCGGACTGCTCCCCTCCCATTGCGCCATACCAGATAGTCGGCCCCGCGCAGTTCATCAGCAATGTCTTCTATAGGTTTCAATCCCTTGACGATTGCAGGAGTCCCGTCTGGCAATGAAACTTTCCAAACGAGGCTGGAAAAGGTGTCCGCAATGAGAACAGGTTGCGAAACGTGCCAATGAGCAGGAAAAACAGGCGGCATGAACATCAACCCCAAGTCAGAGGGTCCAATCGCAGATAGAAGGCAAGGCGTTCGCGGTCGGGGGCTTCGATCCCCAATACATTGAATAGGACAGCGAAGGCGCGCTCTGCTTCATCTGGCGCTGCCCAGTTCTCTTCGGCGTTAGCAATCATGAGTGCCAAATCGGCATAGCGATCTGCTGTTCCGAGCCGCCCAAGGTCGATCAGACCCGTGCATTGAAGAGTTTTAGGGTCCACCATGAAGTTCGGCATGCAGGGATCACCATGGCAAACAACCATATCGGTGCGCTCTTGGTCGAGCCGCACCGGTAGCTCTCGTTCGACACGAGCCAAAAGATCGAGCTGCGGCGTACTCTTGTCCTCGTCCGGTAAGAAGTCGGGATTGACGGCATTGCGGGACACCACATCAACGGCGCGTCCGAACATTCGCGACAGCCTGCGCTCAAACGGACATTGATCAACCGATAGGCTGTGAACAGCGCCAAGTTGCTGCCCCATTGACGGCCACGCTTTGAGCAAATCCGCTCCAGACAGATCAGCCGCCGGTACTCCCGGAATTGCCGTTATCACCAAGCATGCACCCTCCTGTTCCTCCTGCCAGTTGATCACCTCGGGGCAAGCCACACCTCGACCTTTGAGCCAAATGAGGCGGTCACGCTCTCCAGCGAGCTCACCGCGGCGGGAAGCAGGTGCGATTTTCGCGAAGGCATGCCCGTCACCACGTCGAAAAACAAAATCACCAGATTCTCCGCCTCTGACAGGCAACCAGTCAGAATGCGATTCACCAAAAAAAATATTAGTTCGATTCAATGGAGGTTCCTTCAGTTTTCTGATGAAGCGCGGAGGTGGCTCAACCTGCGAAAAGAAACGAGTTGCTACGTAAGTCCGAGAACATGCTTTCCATGGTCTTGCACCGGTTGTGTTCCGGTCTATCTCTCATTTTAAGCGGCTTTTTTCTCAAATGCCACCGGCGATTTCCAGCCGAGTGCTGATGAATCCCCTAATGATTTTTATCAAAATCATTAAGTTAAGGTAGATACACATCTTGTCATATGATCAAATGGTTTCGCCAAAAATCAATAATCAGACAACAAAATGTGCGAACTCGATATTTTACACGACTCTCTTTACCAATTCTGCCCCGAATTACACTTAAAACGACTCAACAGCTTAACGTTGGCTTGCCACGCCTTACTTGACTGTAAAACTCTCACTCTTACCGAACTTGGCCGTAACCTGCCAACCAAAGCGAGAACAAAACATAACATCAAACGAATCGACCGATTGTTAGGTAATCGTCACCTCCACAAAGAGCGACTCGCTGTATACCGTTGGCATGCTAGCTTTATCTGTTCGGGCAATACGATGCCCATTGTACTTGTTGACTGGTCTGATATCCGTGAGCAAAAACGGCTTATGGTATTGCGAGCTTCAGTCGCACTACACGGTCGTTCTGTTACTCTTTATGAGAAAGCGTTCCCGCTTTCAGAGCAATGTTCAAAGAAAGCTCATGACCAATTTCTAGCCGACCTTGCGAGCATTCTACCGAGTAACACCACACCGCTCATTGTCAGTGATGCTGGCTTTAAAGTGCCATGGTATAAATCCGTTGAGAAGCTGGGTTGGTACTGGTTAAGTCGAGTAAGAGGAAAAGTACAATATGCAGACCTAGGAGCGGAAAACTGGAAACCTATCAGCAACTTACATGATATGTCATCTAGTCACTCAAAGACTTTAGGCTATAAGAGGCTGACTAAAAGCAATCCAATCTCATGCCAAATTCTATTGTATAAATCTCGCTCTAAAGGCCGAAAAAATCAGCGCTCGACACGGACTCATTGTCACCACCCGTCACCTAAAATCTACTCAGCGTCGGCAAAGGAGCCATGGATTCTAGCAACTAACTTACCTGTTGAAATTCGAACACCCAAACAACTTGTTAATATCTATTCGAAGCGAATGCAGATTGAAGAAACCTTCCGAGACTTGAAAAGTCCTGCCTACGGACTAGGCCTACGCCATAGCCGAACGAGCAGCTCAGAGCGTTTTGATATCATGCTGCTAATCGCCCTGATGCTTCAACTAACATGTTGGCTTGCGGGCGTTCATGCTCAGAAACAAGGTTGGGACAAGCACTTCCAGGCTAACACAGTCAGAAATCGAAACGTACTCTCAACAGTTCGCTTAGGCATGGAAGTTTTGCGGCATTCTGGCTACACAATAACAAGGGAAGACTCACTCGTGGCTGCAACCCTGCTTACTCAAAATCTATTCACACATGGTTACGTTTTGGGGAAATTATGAGGGGATCTCTCAGTGCTCAGCATGTTTGAGTGCTTTACTCGCCGCGGGTTGAGAAATATGTAAAACTTCAGCCGCACGCGTTAAGGAACCACAAGTCATTACAGCATAAAAGATATCGAGATGTCTTAATTTCATTCCATGTAGCCTACTGATTATTTATTTCTACGGACTATTCTAACGAATAAAGTATAAATAATCAGATATACTCGTCATAATTCAAATTTTGGTTTAGTTGTCACGAGAATTAATTCGTAAACGTGCAAGCTAAATAGATTGACTAGGGGAATATACGGGGTAAGAAAGCGGCTCGGCATACTGCCCTATAATAAATTGTTAGGAGAAGTACGCCGAGTAGTGTGTAGCTATTAGGTAAAGTATGTACCAATTTCAATAAATATTTTAATTAAGATACTGTTTGAAATATCAACAATAAAGGCACCGACCATAGGAACGACAAGGAAAGCTTTATGTGATGGTCCAAATGCTTTTGTGACTGTTTGCATATTCGCAATTGCTGTTGGTGTTGCTCCCATACCAAAGCCACAGTGACCCGCGCTGATCACGACAGCATCATAATCTTTGCCCATCATTTTGAAGGTGACAAAGCAGGCAAATAGCACCATGACAACAGTTTGTACAGCAATGATAATTAATACTGGCCCTGCCATGCTTGCCAATTGACCAAATTTTAATGACATTAACGCCATTGCCAAGAAAAGCGATAAAGCAACGCTACCTAATACATCGACGGTCGGCTCAAACACTTCGTGTTTAAATACATGAGTCAGTGTATTACGGATAATAATACCGACAAATAAACACCAGACAAAAGTAGGCAGTTGCAGAAAAGTATCTTTAAACAATGCACTGATATAGCCACCAACAACAATACAGATAATCAGCATTGAAATGGTTTCAATAACGTTATTTGCATTGATTTTTCTTTTGACGCTTGGTTGCTCAAAAGCTTCAACGATAGTGTCGCGCTCTTGCTCGGTTGTTTTAGGAATAGAGACCTTTTTCAAAAGATGACGGGCAACAGGGCCGCCAACTAAACCACCCAACACTAATCCAAGTGTTGCACAAGCCATCGCTAATTCAACGGCGCCTGTTACACCATATTTATCAGCGAGAATAGGGCCCCATGCTCCGGCATTACCATGACCACCTGTTAGAGTAATTGAACCTGCAATTAAGCCAATAAATGGACTTTCATTCATCATGACAGCCATACTCATGCCGACAGTATTTTGAATGGCGATTAGGATCGTTACTGCAATAGTTAATAGAACTAACGGCTTTCCTCCTTTAATCAGTCGAGAAAAGTCAGAACTTAGCCCGATAGAGGAAAAGAATGTGAGCATTAATAAACTTTGCAATGAAGCATCAAAAGTAAACGAATAACCTGATGTTTTATCAATAATTAACAGAACAATTGCAACAATAAAGCCACCAACGACGGCTTCTGGTATGTGGTTTTTTTGTAGGAACGGGGTAAATTTTACGACAAACATTCCTATGAGTAGCGCGATACATGCGACTAATAATGTATAACTGGCATCTAGGATCATTTTTTTACCTCTATTAGTTTACCAGAATTTTCACTATAACAATTTAACAATAGTGAAAAATGAAGTTACTTTGGTTAACTAATCTTTAACAATGAGTTTTATTAGGGTATCCATAACTTTTAGTTAATAGGGTCATAATTTTAGTGTGATCTTAATCATGAAATATTAAAAAGATTAAAATAACAACAATGGTATTTAATGATGGGTAAACCTAAATACCATGCGGGATCCGCACTATTTTCGGTGATAGCAAAAAATAAAAAAGTATAAATAATAAACAAAATTATAAGAGAAGGAGAACATGATAAGCGCAGGCCGAGCAATTTAAAGAAGTGTGATATACAACATAAAACAGCAGCATGACCTTTCTATATTTCGTTGCTTATCGAAGTGTTAATTTTCGGGTGGATTACTCTGTTTGTTGATTAATAACGGAGAAAAATATGATTGCTGTAATATTTGAGGTGCAAATACAACCCGACCAACAAACTCGCTATTTGACTTTAGCTGAGGAGTTAAGACCACTATTAAGTCATGTAGCTGGTTTTATTTCAATTGAACGTTTTCAAAGTCTAGCTACAGAAGGAAAAATGTTATCGCTATCTTGGTGGGAAAACGAATACGCAGTTCTGCAATGGAAAAATCATGTTTTACATGCGAAAGCTCAACAAGAAGGGCGAGAGTCAATATTTGATTTTTACAAAATTAGTATTGCTCATATTACTCGCGAATATTCATTTAAAAAGGACAAGGATAATGTTTGATGTTCACGTTGTTTTAGATAATCAAATAGGACAATTAGCATTACTAGGAAAAACATTAGGTAATAAAGGTATTGGATTGGAAGGGGGAGGGATATTTACGGTTGGTGATGAATGCCATGCTCATTTTCTTGTTGAACAAGGAAAGGAAGCTAAAATAGCGCTAGAGCAAGCTGGACTGTTAGTACTTGCGATCCGGACACCATTAATTCGTAAGTTAAAACAGGAAAAACCGGGGGAACTTGGCGAAATAGCACGAGTATTGGCGGAGAATAACATTAATATTTTAGTGCAATACAGTGACCATGCTAACCAACTGATATTAATAACGGACAATGATAGTATGGCTGCATCTGTTACGCTCCCTTGGGCAATAAAGTGAACTTGCGATGGCTAATTTAATACGAAAAGAGGTTACCTTTGAGTCCTCAATAGCCGCGATAGGGGCGGCTATGTCTGACATTTCACGAGTTAAAATACTCAGTGCTTTGATGGATGGGCGAGCTTGGACGGCCACTGAGCTAAGTTCTGTGGCGAATATATCAGCTTCAACGGCGAGCAGTCATTTATCTAAATTATTAGATTGCCAGCTAATCACAGTAGTAGCTCAAGGCAAGCATCGTTATTTTCGGCTAGCAGGAAAAGATATTGCTGAATTGATGGAAAGTATGATGGGGATCTCCTTAAACCATGGCGTACATGCCAAAGTTTCCACGCCAGTGCATTTACGAAAAGCACGTACTTGCTATGATCATTTAGCTGGCGAAGTTGCCGTTAAGATCTATGATTCCCTTTGTCAACAGCAATGGATCACTGAAAATGGTTCAATGATCACATTAAGTGGTATTCAATATTTTCATGAAATGGGAATTGACGTTCCTTCCAAACATTCACGTAAAATCTGTTGTGCGTGTTTAGATTGGAGTGAACGCCGTTTCCATTTAGGTGGGTACGTTGGAGCCGCATTATTTTCGCTTTATGAATCTAAAGGGTGGTTAACTCGACATCTTGGTTACCGTGAAGTTACCATCACGGAAAAAGGTTATGCTGCTTTTAAGACCCACTTTCACATTTAAGTTGTTTTTCTAATCCGCATATGATCAATTCAAGGCCGAATAAGAAGGCTGGCTCTGCACCTTGGTGATCAAATAATTCGATAGCTTGTCGTAATAATGGCGGCATACTATCAGTAGTAGGTGTTTCCCTTTCTTCTTTAGCGACTTGATGCTCTTGATCTTCCAATACGCAACCTAAAGTAAAATGCCCCACAGCGCTGAGTGCATATAATGCATTCTCTAGTGAAAAACCTTGTTGGCATAAAAAGGCTAATTGATTTTCGAGAGTTTCATACTGTTTTTCTGTAGGCCGTGTACCTAAATGTACTTTTGCTCCATCGCGATGACTTAGTAAAGCACATCTAAAACTTTTAGCGTTATTACGTAAAAAATCTTGCCAGCTTTCCCCTTCTAAAGGGCAAAAGTGAGTATGGTGCCTATCTAACATCTCAATGGCTAAGGCGTCGAGCAAAGCCCGCTTATTTTTTACATGCCAATACAATGTAGGCTGCTCTACACCTAGCTTCTGGGCGAGTTTACGGGTTGTTAAACCTTCGATTCCGACCTCATTAAGCAGCTCTAATGCGCTGTTAATCACTTTACTTTTATCTAATCTAGACATCATTAATTCCTAATTTTTGTTGACACTCTATCATTGATAGAGTTATTTTACCACTCCCTATCAGTGATAGAGAAAAGTGAAATGAATAGTTCGACAAAGATCGCATTGGTAATTACGTTACTCGATGCCATGGGGATTGGCCTTATCATGCCAGTCTTGCCAACGTTATTACGTGAATTTATTGCTTCGGAAGATATCGCTAACCACTTTGGCGTATTGCTTGCACTTTATGCGTTAATGCAGGTTATCTTTGCTCCTTGGCTTGGAAAAATGTCTGACCGATTTGGTCGGCGCCCAGTGCTGTTGTTGTCATTAATAGGCGCATCGCTGGATTACTTATTGCTGGCTTTTTCAAGTGCGCTTTGGATGCTGTATTTAGGCCGTTTGCTTTCAGGGATCACAGGAGCTACTGGGGCTGTCGCGGCATCGGTCATTGCCGATACCACCTCAGCTTCTCAACGCGTGAAGTGGTTCGGTTGGTTAGGGGCAAGTTTTGGGCTTGGTTTAATAGCGGGGCCTATTATTGGTGGTTTTGCAGGAGAGATTTCACCGCATAGTCCCTTTTTTATCGCTGCGTTGCTAAATATTGTCGCTTTCCTTGTGGTTATGTTTTGGTTCCGTGAAACCAAAAATACACGTGATAATACAGATACCGAAGTAGGGGTTGAGACGCAATCGAATTCGGTATACATCACTTTATTTAAAACGATGCCCATTTTGTTGATTATTTATTTTTCAGCGCAATTGATAGGCCAAATTCCCGCAACGGTGTGGGTGCTATTTACCGAAAATCGTTTTGGATGGAATAGCATGATGGTTGGCTTTTCATTAGCGGGTCTTGGTCTTTTACACTCAGTATTCCAAGCCTTTGTGGCAGGAAGAATAGCCACTAAATGGGGCGAAAAAACGGCAGTACTGCTCGGATTTATTGCAGATAGTAGTGCATTTGCCTTTTTAGCGTTTATATCTGAAGGTTGGTTAGTTTTCCCTGTTTTAATTTTATTGGCTGGTGGTGGGATCGCTTTACCTGCATTACAGGGAGTGATGTCTATCCAAACAAAGAGTCATCAGCAAGGTGCTTTACAGGGATTATTGGTGAGCCTTACCAATGCAACCGGTGTTATTGGCCCATTACTGTTTGCTGTTATTTATAATCATTCACTACCAATTTGGGATGGCTGGATTTGGATTATTGGTTTAGCGTTTTACTGTATTATTATCCTGCTATCGATGACCTTCATGTTAACCCCTCAAGCTCAGGGGAGTAAACAGGAGACAAGTGCTTAGTTATTTCGTCACCAAATGATGTTATTCCGCGAAATATAATGACCCTCTTGATAACCCAAGAGGGCATTTTTTACGATAAAGAAGATTTAGCTTCAAATAAAACCTATCTATTTTATTTATCTTTCAAGCTCAATAAAAAGCCGCGGTAAATAGCAATAAATTGGCCTTTTTTATCGGCAAGCTCTTTTAGGTTTTTCGCATGTATTGCGATATGCATAAACCAGCCATTGAGTAAGTTTTTAAGCACATCATCATCATAAGCTTTAAGTTGGTTCTCTTGGATCAATTTGCTGACAATGGCGTTTACCTTACCAGTAATGTATTCAAGGCTAATTTTTTCAAGTTCATTCCAACCAATGATAGGCATCACTTCTTGGATAGGGATAAGGTTTTTATTATTATCAATAATATAATCAAGATAATGTTCAAATATACTTTCTAAGGCAGACCAACCATTTGTTAAATCAGTTTTTGTTGTGATGTAGGCATCAATCATAATTAATTGCTGCTTATAACAGGCACTGAGTAATTGTTTTTTATTTTTAAAGTGATGATAAAAGGCACCTTTGGTCACCAACGCTTTTCCCGAGATCTCATCTATTGAAACAGCTTGATAGCCTTTTTCAACAAACAATATTCGTGCTGAGTTAACCAGTGATTGATAGGTACTCTTAAAATTTTCTTGTTGATGATTTTTATTTTCCATGATAGATTTAAAATAACATACCGTCAGTATGTTTATGGTATCATGATGATGTGGTCGTGACAATCTTAAGAACATTTAGGTTATTTTATGTATATTGAACAGCATTCTCGCTATCAAAATAAAGCTAATAACATCCAATTAAGATATGATGATAAGCAGTTTCATACAACGGTTATCAAAGATGTTCTATTATGGATTGAACATAATTTAGATCAGTCTTTACTGCTTGATGATGTGGCGAATAAAGCGGGTTATACCAAGTGGTATTTTCAGCGGCTGTTCAAAAAAGTAACAGGGGTCACACTGGCTAGCTATATTCGTGCTCGTCGTTTGACGAAAGCGGCTGTTGAGTTGAGGTTGACGAAAAAAACTATCCTTGAGATCGCATTAAAATATCAATTTGATTCCCAACAATCTTTTACACGTCGATTTAAGTACATTTTTAAGGTTACACCAAGTTATTATCGGCGTAATAAATTATGGGAATTGGAGGCAATGCACTGAGAGATCCCCTCATAATTTCCCCAAAGCGTAACCATGTGTGAATAAATTTTGAGCTAGTAGGGTTGCAGCCACGAGTAAGTCTTCCCTTGTTATTGTGTAGCCAGAATGCCGCAAAACTTCCATGCCTAAGCGAACTGTTGAGAGTACGTTTCGATTTCTGACTGTGTTAGCCTGGAAGTGCTTGTCCCAACCTTGTTTCTGAGCATGAACGCCCGCAAGCCAACATGTTAGTTGAAGCATCAGGGCGATTAGCAGCATGATATCAAAACGCTCTGAGCTGCTCGTTCGGCTATGGCGTAGGCCTAGTCCGTAGGCAGGACTTTTCAAGTCTCGGAAGGTTTCTTCAATCTGCATTCGCTTCGAATAGATATTAACAAGTTGTTTGGGTGTTCGAATTTCAACAGGTAAGTTAGTTGCTAGAACCCATGGCTCCTTTGCCGACGCTGAGTAGATTTTAGGTGACGGGTGGTGACAATGAGTCCGTGTCGAGCGCTGATTTTTTCGGCCTTTAGAGCGAGATTTATACAATAGAATTTGGCATGAGATTGGATTGCTTTTAGTCAGCCTCTTAGGGGTCTGACGCTCAGTGGAACGAAAACTCACGTTAAGGGATTTTGGTCATGAGATTATCAAAAAGGATCTTCACCTAGATCCTTTTAAATTAAAAATGAAGTTTTAAATCAATCTAAAGTATATATGAGTAAACTTGGTCTGACAGTTACCAATGCTTAATCAGTGAGGCACCTATCTCAGCGATCTGTCTATTTCGTTCATCCATAGTTGCCTGACTCCCCGTCGTGTAGATAACTACGATACGGGAGGGCTTACCATCTGGCCCCAGTGCTGCAATGATACCGCGAGACCCACGCTCACCGGCTCCAGATTTATCAGCAATAAACCAGCCAGCCGGAAGGGCCGAGCGCAGAAGTGGTCCTGCAACTTTATCCGCCTCCATCCAGTCTATTAATTGTTGCCGGGAAGCTAGAGTAAGTAGTTCGCCAGTTAATAGTTTGCGCAACGTTGTTGCCATTGCTGCAGGCATCGTGGTGTCACGCTCGTCGTTTGGTATGGCTTCATTCAGCTCCGGTTCCCAACGATCAAGGCGAGTTACATGATCCCCCATGTTGTGCAAAAAAGCGGTTAGCTCCTTCGGTCCTCCGATCGTTGTCAGAAGTAAGTTGGCAGCAGTGTTATCACTCATGGTTATGGCAGCACTGCATAATTCTCTTACTGTCATGCCATCCGTAAGATGCTTTTCTGTGACTGGTGAGTACTCAACCAAGTCATTCTGAGAATAGTGTATGCGGCGACCGAGTTGCTCTTGCCCGGCGTCAACACGGGATAATACCGCACCACATAGCAGAACTTTAAAAGTGCTCATCATTGGAAAACGTTCTTCGGGGCGAAAACTCTCAAGGATCTTACCGCTGTTGAGATCCAGTTCGATGTAACCCACTCGTGCACCCAACTGATCTTCAGCATCTTTTACTTTCACCAGCGTTTCTGGGTGAGCAAAAACAGGAAGGCAAAATGCCGCAAAAAAGGGAATAAGGGCGACACGAAAATGTTGAATACTCATACTCTTCCTTTTTCAATATTATTGAAGCATTTACCAGGGTTATTGTCTCATGAGCGGATACATATTTGAATGTATTTAGAAAAATAAACAAATAGGGGTTCCGCGCACATTTCCCCGAAAAGTGCCACCTGACGTCTAAGAAACCATTATTATCATGACATTAACCTATAAAAATAGGCGTATCACGAGGCCCTTTCGTCTTCAAGAATTTTATAAACCGTGGAGCGGGCAATACTGAGCTGATGAGCAATTTCCGTTGCACCAGTGCCCTTCTGATGAAGCGTCAGCACGACGTTCCTGTCCACGGTACGCCTGCGGCCAAATTTGATTCCTTTCAGCTTTGCTTCCTGTCGGCCCTCATTCGTGCGTTCTAGGATCCTCCGGCGTTCAGCCTGTGCCACAGCCGACAGGATGGTGACCACCATTTGCCCCATATCACCGTCGGTACTGATCCCGTCATCAATGAACCGGACTGCCACGCCCTGAGCGTCAAATTCCTTTATCAGTTGGATCATATCGGCAGTGTCGCGGCCAAGACGGTCGAGCTTCTTAACCAGAATGACATCACCTTCCTCCACCTTCATCCTCAGCAAATCCAGCCCTTCCCGGTCTGTTGAACTGCCGGATGCCTTATCGGTAAATATACGGTTTGCTTTCACACCTGCGTCTTTGAGTGCTCTGACCTGAAGATCAAGAGACTGCTGACTGGTTGAGACCCGAGCGTAACCAAAAAGTCGCATAAAAATGTACCTTAAATCGAATATCGGACAACTCATGTCTATTATTACAAATTTACGATTTAATAGACATATTAATGTAACAGTTTTACGATGTCCGATAATTTATAACATTTCGTACGGTTGGAAAAATGTTACTAAATGCCCGTCAGGCAGGGAGGCCGATATGCCCGTTGACTTTCTGACCACTGAGCAGACTGAAAGCTATGGCAGATTCACCGGTGAACCGGATGAGCTTCAGCTGGCACGATATTTTCACCTTGATGAAGCAGACAAGGAATTTATCGGAAAAAGCAGAGGTGATCACAACCGTCTGGGCATTGCCCTGCAAATTGGATGTGTCCGTTTTCTGGGCACCTTCCTCACCGATATGAATCATATTCCTTCCGGCGTCCGGCATTTTACCGCCAGACAGCTCGGGATTCGTGATATCACCGTTCTTGCAGAATACGGTCAGAGGGAAAATACCCGCCGTGAGCATGCAGCGCTGATACGTCAGCACTATCAGTATCGTGAATTTGCCTGGCCCTGGACATTTCGCCTTACCCGTCTTTTATATACCCGGAGCTGGATAAGCAACGAACGTCCTGGCCTGCTTTTCGATCTGGCGACAGGGTGGCTTATGCAACATCGTATTATTCTCCCCGGAGCCACTACGCTGACCCGGTTGATTTCAGAGGTAAGGGAAAAGGCGACGTTGCGCCTGTGGAACAAACTGGCACTGATACCGTCAGCCGAACAGCGTTCACAGCTGGAGATGCTGCTGGGGCCAACTGATTGCAGCCGCCTGTCTTTACTGGAATCACTGAAAAAGGGCCCTGTGACCATCAGTGGTCCGGCGTTTAATGAAGCAATTGAACGCTGGAAAACTCTGAACGATTTTGGCCTGCATGCTGAAAACCTGAGTACACTCCCGGCTGTGCGCCTGAAAAATCTCGCACGTTATGCTGGTATGACTTCGGTGTTCAATATTGCCAGGATGTCACCGCAGAAAAGGATGGCGGTTCTGGTTGCCTTTGTCCTTGCATGGGAAACGCTGGCGCTGGATGATGCATTGGACGTTCTGGACGCCATGCTGGCCGTTATCATCCGTGACGCCAGAAAGATTGGGCAGAAAAAACGGCTCCGCTCGCTGAAGGATCTGGATAAATCTGCATTGGCGCTCGCCAGCGCATGTTCGTACCTGCTGAAAGAAGAAACACCGGACGAATCGATTCGTGCTGAGGTGTTCAGCTACATCCCAAGGCAAAAGCTGGCTGAAATCATCACGCTTGTCCGTGAAATTGCCCGGCCCTCAGACGATAATTTTCATGAAGAAATGGTGGAGCAGTACGGGCGCGTTCGTCGTTTCCTGCCCCATCTGCTGAATACCGTTAAATTTTCATCCGCACCTGCCGGGGTTACCACTCTGAATGCCTGTGACTACCTCAGCCGGGAGTTCAGCTCACGGCGGCAGTTTTTTGACGACGCACCAACGGAAATTATCAGTCGGTCATGGAAACGGCTGGTGATTAACAAGGAAAAACATATCACCCGCAGGGGATACACGCTCTGCTTTCTCAGTAAACTGCAGGATAGTCTGAGGCGGAGGGATGTCTACGTTACCGGCAGTAACCGGTGGGGAGATCCTCGTGCAAGATTACTACAGGGTGCTGACTGGCAGGCAAACCGGATTAAGGTTTATCGTTCTTTGGGGCACCCGACAGACCCGCAGGAAGCAATAAAATCTCTGGGTCATCAGCTTGATAGTCGTTACAGACAGGTTGCTGCACGTCTTTGCGAAAATGAGGCTGTCGAACTCGATGTTTCTGGCCCGAAGCCCCGGTTGACAATTTCTCCCCTCGCCAGTCTTGATGAGCCGGACAGTCTGAAACGACTGAGCAAAATGATCAGTGATCTACTCCCTCCGGTGGATTTAACGGAGTTGCTGCTCGAAATTAACGCCCATACCGGATTTGCTGATGAGTTTTTCCATGCTAGTGAAGCCAGTGCCAGAGTTGATGATCTGCCCGTCAGCATCAGCGCCGTGCTGATGGCTGAAGCCTGCAATATCGGTCTGGAACCACTGATCAGATCAAATGTTCCTGCACTGACCCGACACCGGCTGAACTGGACAAAAGCGAACTATCTGCGGGCTGAAACTATCACCAGCGCTAATGCCAGACTGGTTGATTTTCAGGCAACGCTGCCACTGGCACAGATATGGGGTGGAGGAGAAGTGGCATCTGCAGATGGAATGCGCTTTGTTACGCCAGTCAGAACAATCAATGCCGGACCGAACCGCAAATACTTTGGTAATAACAGAGGGATCACCTGGTACAACTTTGTGTCCGATCAGTATTCCGGCTTTCATGGCATCGTTATACCGGGGACGCTGAGGGACTCTATCTTTGTGCTGGAAGGTCTTCTGGAACAGGAGACCGGGCTGAATCCAACCGAAATTATGACCGATACAGCAGGTGCCAGCGAACTTGTCTTTGGCCTTTTCTGGCTGCTGGGATACCAGTTTTCTCCACGCCTGGCTGATGCCGGTGCTTCGGTTTTCTGGCGAATGGACCATGATGCCGACTATGGCGTGCTGAATGATATTGCCAGAGGGCAATCAGATCCCCGAAAAATAGTCCTTCAGTGGGACGAAATGATCCGGACCGCTGGCTCCCTGAAGCTGGGCAAAGTACAGGTTTCAGTGCTGGTCCGTTCATTGCTGAAAAGTGAACGTCCTTCCGGACTGACTCAGGCAATCATTGAAGTGGGGCGCATCAACAAAACGCTGTATCTGCTTAATTATATTGATGATGAAGATTACCGCCGGCGCATTCTGACCCAGCTTAATCGGGGAGAAAGTCGCCATGCCGTTGCCAGAGCCATCTGTCACGGTCAAAAAGGTGAGATAAGAAAACGATATACCGACGGTCAGGAAGATCAACTGGGCACACTGGGGCTGGTCACTAACGCCGTCGTGTTATGGAACACTATTTATATGCAGGCAGCCCTGGATCATCTCCGGGCGCAGGGTGAAACACTGAATGATGAAGATATCGCACGCCTCTCCCCGCTTTGCCACGGACATATCAATATGCTCGGCCATTATTCCTTCACGCTGGCAGAACTGGTGACCAAAGGACATCTGAGACCATTAAAAGAGGCGTCAGAGGCAGAAAACGTTGCTTAACGTGAGTTTTCGTTCCACTGAGCGTCAGACCCCTTTCCCGCTCATGGACGGCAGCAATTGATGTTTGAGCAGTAGCTTTTGATATTCATGAGCGCAATATTGGCTCCCACGGTCTGTGTGTTGAATACAACCCGGTGGTGGTTTGCGTAAAGCCAACGCCATATTCAGTGCCCTTAATGCAAGATCCTGCTTTAATCGATCACCTGTTGCCCAGCCAATCACGCGACGGGAATACAGGTCAAGGATAACAGCAAGATAGACCCATCCTTCTCTGGTCCAAACATAAGTGATATCGCCTGCCCATTTCTGGTTGGGTGCGCTTGCGCTAAAGTCTTGTTTTAATAGGTTCGGTGCAATGTTGAAGGTATGATGACTATCCGTTGTCCGTTTGAATTTACGCGTTCGAACAACTGTAATGTTATTCTGGCGCATCAAACGTCCAACCCGACGCTGCCCAACCTGCAGGCCCAGCGCTTTCAACTCTTCTGTCATACGCGGCCTACCATAGCTCCCCAAACACAACCGATGCTGCTCACGTATATGCGCTAGAAGTATAAGATCACGACGCTGGCGCAGTGATGGAGGACGGCGTTTCCATGCGCGTAAACCACGATCTGTTACGCCCATCAAACGACATATGCGTGAACGTGAGAGAGAGCCACGGTAATCCGTAATAAACTGAAATCTCACAGCTTTTGTACTGCGAAAAATATTGCTGCCTTTTTTAATATCTCCCTCTCCTCCCGAAGGATACGGTTCTCTTTGCGTAAACGTTCATTCTCACGCAGAAGATCAGTGTCTTGGGTAGGAATTTTAGTTTCATCGGAAATTGATGCGATCCATTTCCCAAGCGTGGAAAGCCCAATACTTAAATCTGACGCAACTTGACGGCGTGTTAAGCCACTAGTGAGTGCTATGCGAACTGCATCACGCTTAAATTCATCACTATGCTTTAATGACATATATGGTCTCCTTGATAACAAATAATGCTCTCAAAAAGACCGGAACGAAACCGAGGCAAGACCACCATGGTCTCTGAGCTCGCCTTTGGGACCGACATATCGGTAGAGAGTGACGCGCTCGATGCCGAGTTCCTTGCAGAGATCGGAAACTGAAGTATCGCGCTGGGCCATGGCGGCTTGCGCGAGACGCACCTGAGCTTTGGTGAGCGCGAATTTTCGTCCGCCCTTGCGACCGCGCGCTCTCGCGGAGGCGAGACCCGCCATGGTGCGCTCTCGGATCAGATCCCGCTCGAACTCGGCCAAGGTGGCGAAGATTCCGAACACCATGCGACCGGACGCAGTCGTGGTGTCGATCTGAGCGCCCTTTCCAGTCAGAACCCGCAGGCCGATCTTGCGGTCTGACAGCTCCTTCACCGTGTTGACCAGATGGGCAAGCGATCGTCCGAGGCGATCGAGCTTCCAGACCACCAGCACATCGCCGTCACGCAATGACTTGAGGCAGGCAGTCAAGCCAGGGCGATCATCACGACCGCCGGAAGCAAGATCATCATAGATATTGTCCCGTTCGACACCTGCGGCGCGCAAGGCGTCGTGCTGCAGGTCGAGAGACTGCGAGCCATCGGCTTTGGAGACGCGGGCATATCCGATCAGCATGTATCACAAACGTTGGTTTGAGGCGGCGCTTCGGCCACGATTGCATTGACCTCTGGAAATGTATCTCAACCAGCTTCATAAACAAAGCGTCTTGAACGCTATCAGATTTTGAAAAAGGAACATGTATGCCGCGTCGCGTCACTCTAACCGATCGGCAGAAAGACGCGCTGTTGCGCTTGCCGACTTCACAGACGGATTTGCTCAAGCACTATACGCTGAGTGATGAAGACCTTGGGCATATCAGGCTGCGTCGGCGCGCTCACAACAGGTTCGGCTTCGCCCTGCAATTGTGTGTCCTGCGCTATCCCGGCCGGGTGCTGGCTCCAGGCGAACTGATCCCTGCAGAGGTCATCGAATTTATCGGAGCGCAGCTTGGCCTGGGTGCCGACGATCTCGTAGACTATGCTGCCCGCGAGGAAACACGGCACGAGCATCTTGCCGAGTTACGGGGGCTCTACGGCTTCCGCACCTTCTCCGGACGTGGTGCGAGCGAGCTGAAGGAATGGTTGTTCCGAGAAGCCGAGATGGCGGTGTCGAACGAGGATATCGCCCGTCGCTTCGTAGCCGAGTGCCGACGCACCCGCACTGTCCTTCCCGCGACATCCACGATCGAGCGGCTTTGTGCCGCGGCTCTCGTCGATGCCGAGCGACGCATCGAGACGAGGATCGCCAGTCGGCTGCCTATGTCGATCCGAGAACAGTTGCTGGCATTGCTCGAGGAGACGGCTGATGATCGGGTGACCCGTTTTGTGTGGCTGCGCCAGTTCGAGCCTGGCTCGAACTCTTCGTCGGCCAACCGGCTGCTCGACCGGCTCGAATATCTGCAACGCATCGATCTCCCCGAGGATCTGCTTGCCGGCGTTCCTGCCCATCGGGTGACTCGTCTGCGCAGGCAGGGTGAACGGTATTATGCCGACGGCATGCGCGATCTCCCGGAGGACAGGCGGCTTGCGATCTTGGCTGTTTGCGTCTCGGAATGGCAGGCGATGTTGGCCGACGCAGTGGTCGAAACCCACGACCGGATCGTCGGCCGTCTCTACCGTGCTTCGGAGCGTATTTGCCATGCAAAGGTCGCAGACGAAGCGGGGGTGGTGCGTGACACCCTGAAATCCTTCGCCGAGATCGGGGGCGCCCTGGTCGATGCACAGGATGATGGCCAGCCGCTGGGCGATGTCATCGCGAGTGGGTCAGGGTGGGACGGCTTAAAAACCCTTGTTGCAATGGCAACCAGGCTGACCGCCACCATGGCCGACGATCCGCTCAATCATGTGCTCGACGGTTATCACCGCTTCCGCCGATACGCTCCACGCATGTTGCGCCTGCTCGATCTGCGAGCTGCGCCCGTTGCACTGCCGCTTCTGGAAGCGGTGACGGCCCTTCGTACCGGTTTGAACGATGCCGCGATGACCAGCTTCTTGCGGCCCAGCTCGAAATGGCATCGCCACCTTCGGGCCCAGAGGGCTGGCGACGCTCGCCTATGGGAGATCGCGGTGCTGTTCCATCTGCGCGATGCGTTCCGCTCCGGAGATGTCTGGCTTACTAGGTCCCGGCGCTATGGCGATCTGAAACACGCACTCGTTCCGGCACAATCCATCGCGGAAGGCGGTCGTCTCGCTGTGCCATTGCGGCCGGAGGAATGGCTGGCAGACCGGCAAGCTCGCCTCGACATGCGGTTGCGCGAGCTTGGCCGTGCCGCTCGCGCAGGCACGATCCCGGGCGGGTCGATTGAAAACGGCGTTCTGCATATCGAGAAACTCGAAGCCGCCGCGCCGACAGGCGCCGAAGATCTGGTGCTCGATCTCTACAAGCAGATCCCGCCCACGCGCATCACCGATCTCCTGCTGGAGGTGGATGCGGCGACCGGCTTCACCGAAGCGTTCACCCATCTGCGCACAGGAGCACCCTGCGCTGACCGGATCGGGCTAATGAACGTTATCTTGGCGGAAGGGATCAACCTCGGCTTGCGCAAAATGGCGGATGCGACAAACACCCACACCTTCTGGGAATTGATCCGCATTGGACGGTGGCATGTCGAGGGCGAAGCCTATGACCGGGCGCTGGCCATGGTGGTCGAGGCACAGGCAGCGTTACCCATGGCCCGGTTCTGGGGCATGGGCACGTCGGCTTCGAGCGACGGACAGTTCTTCGTCGCTACAGAGCAAGGTGAGGCCATGAACCTGGTCAACGCGAAATATGGCAATACCCCGGGCCTGAAAGCCTATAGCCACGTCTCCGACCAATATGCGCCGTTCGCAACCCAGGTGATTCCTGCAACGGCAAGCGAAGCGCCTTACATCCTCGATGGCCTGCTGATGAACGATGCTGGACGCCATATCCGCGAGCAGTTCACCGACACGGGCGGCTTCACCGATCACGTCTTTGCCGCATGTGCCATTCTCGGCTACCGGTTCGCTCCGCGCATCCGCGACCTGCCATCCAAACGGCTCTACGCGTTCAATCCGTCGGCCGCCCCGGCGCACCTGCGAGCGTTGATCGGCGGAAAGGTCAACCAAGCCATGATCGAGCGCAATTGGCCCGACATCCTGCGCATCGCCGCCACCATTGCTGCCGGGACCGTCGCGCCAAGCCAGATTCTGCGGAAACTCGCCTCCTATCCGCGGCAGAACGAGCTCGCGACAGCCCTGCGGGAAGTCGGTCGCGTCGAGCGCACCCTGTTCATGATCGACTGGATTCTGGATGCCGAACTCCAACGGCGTGCCCAGATCGGGCTCAACAAAGGCGAAGCTCATCATGCGCTGAAGCGGGCAATCAGCTTCCACCGCCGCGGTGAAATCCGCGACCGTTCCGCCGAAGGCCAGCATTACCGCATCGCCGGCATGAATCTGCTCGCCGCCATCATCATCTTCTGGAACACCATGAAGCTCGGCGAGGTCGTTGCAAACCAGAAACGCGATGGAAAGCTGCTATCGCCCGATCTCTTGGCCCATGTTTCGCCGCTCGGATGGGAACACATCAATCTCACCGGAGAATATCGCTGGCCAAAGCCTTAGCGTAGGATTCCGCCCCCTCCCGCAAACGACCCCATATCAGCCCGCAGAGTCGCTCTCCAGATTATCCATTCAAATATTATCTCTGCCCCGGATGAATTACGTGAACAGCTCAGAAATATGACGCGCATGCAGCTCATCAGGACCCTGGGTTCCTGGAGACCTGATGCCAGTGAATACCGCAATGTAACCAACGTTTATCGCATTTCATTAAAGTCCCTTGCCCGACGCTATCTCGAGTTACATGACGAAATCGCTGATCTGGATGTCATGATTGCGGCAATTGTCGACGAGTTGGCACCTGAGCTGATTAAACGTAATGCTATCGGATACGAAAGCGCTTCACAGTTGCTGATCACTGCCGGAGACAATCCTCAACGGTTAAGATCAGAATCAGGATTTGCGGCACTGTGTGGTGTCAGCCCGGTCCCCGTTTCTTCTGGAAAAACGAACCGTTACCGACTTAATCGTGGTGGAGATCGTGCTGCAAATAGTGCACTTCACATCATCGCCATCGGACGCTTACGAACTGACGCAAAAACAAAGGAATATGTCGCCAGGCGTGTAATGCAGTGGCAGAATCGTTCTTCAGTTCACTCAAAAAAGAGCGCATCAGGAAGCGGATATACAAAACCCGGGACATGGCCCGGGCGGATATTTTCGATTATATTGAAGTGTTCTACAACCGGGCCCGGCGCCACAGTCATCTCGGCGGCGTCAGCCCGGAGGCCTTCGAAAAGGCCTCGCAGTGAGGACAGAAACTGTCTACCGGAGCGTGGTCACTCCACATTTAAAGAAACGAGCTTTGGTAAACATACCTGTAATGACTCCATAAAATGGCGCGTCAAACGACACCTAATCAATTAACCCCAAGCGCCTTAAACACGGCATCGACGGGGTCTGCATAAAAGCTGATCTGGAATTTTGAGAACAACTCAGCAGGAACCGTTGGAATATCTGAGGCTGAGGCCATTGGGAGCAAAATACGCTTTGCGCCACTGTCCATAGCTAACTGAAGACTGCCTGCAAGATCTTGAACAGGATTGACGACACCACCTAAAGTCATCTCACCCAAAACAACCATCTGCTCTTGAATCGGTCGGTTCATCAGAATTGAACAGAACGCAATTAATGCAGCGAGCGATGACTTTGTACTTGGCCCCGTATTGTGGAGCTCAACAACATGGAGGTGATACTCATGATCAGAAAACTTCGCCGACGCACTGATTCTATTCAGGTTACCTTTGAAATAATCAAAGCCAACACGCACAGCTTCTTTCGCTGCGGTATTCGAACCAAGGCCAGACACTGAGTGTTTACCAGAACCAGCCATCATCTGGGTTTCATAGCGATATAACCCAAGCTGCCCAGTGCTTCCCTGAGTAACCAAGTGCACGACACCAGCGCGAGGTAAGCCCTCAGGAATTAGCTTGCTGCCACCTTGTTCCGGTACATTGACGAAGAATTCTTCTAATGAATCGTTATCGATGTAGCTAAAGTGCACATCAAAAAATTCCATTCCGCCAAGCTTTTTCAATTGCTCTTTGACTCTACGTCTAGTTTCCAGCGCATAGGTCAGGCAGGCTCTTACATCATCTTTTGTGTACTGTGCGTCGGGGTGTAGTAGCTTTAACAAGCCCGAAACAGTTCTGCGTACAGCAATTACATCACGCTGATTAAGGTTATTACCGAGTTTGAAGAACTTATCGATAGCATCCGCAAAACTTCTTTTGCGCATTTCACGCATGTATTCAGCAAGATAGTCTGTGATTAATCCGTAACTATTGGTGAAAAATTCAGGACGCATCTTCGGTATTTCCCATCCAGGAATATAGGAATGGAAACGGTCAAAAAAAGCAGTGTCAATCATGGCTTCAGGAAAAGGTGCCAACAGATGACTGGTCTTCACCAGTGTCTCAACGCTTTGATTGATGTTACCGACGAATACCATGGAAGCCTTCGCTTCGATTGAATCACGACCACGGGCAAAAGACCCTGACGCCATATAATCTTTCATTATTTGGACGCCGTCTTTGTCTTTAAAGTTAATACCCGCTACTTCATCAAAGGCGACAACATCCCACATTCCGACCAACCCAACTTGGCGCGAGCTCATGTTATAGAACAAGTTCGCCACAGTTGTTTGTCCGCCCGAGACAAGCAATGAGTTTGGTGAGCACTCCTTGTAGACATGGCTTTTACCTGTCCCTCTTGGTCCGAGCTCACAAACGTTGTAGTTGTTTTCAACGAATGGGATCATACGAGTGATAAGATGCCATTTCACCCGATGCTCTAAGTTGGTTGGCTCCATACCCACGGAACGAAGCAACACATCCATCCACTGATCGGTACTAAAATGTCTTCTGGTTGAAAACACCTCATCCATGTTCATGGACGGCATTTGTATCGGTTTTAAACTCATAATGGAGAAAGGTGATGTCTTCTGACCTTCCTCAAAGAAATACTGCACGGTAATAATGCACCAGATGCCGCCAGTTAATAATTTTTCGTTGTCTTGTACTATTTTGGTCGGTACAAGGGCATCCTTGATACCCAGGTTCGACAACGCAGCTTCATAGACGTCTTTTTTCTGATTGAGCTTAACGCTTACTTTGTCGATGATTTTAAACATGCCGCGTTCACGGATCAGTGACTTCACTTTCTCCGCTTCATCTGGTCGGACATAGTTCTCAGCCAAGATTTTTTTCACATTATCAAGGCCTTGCATTACAACTTCGTCGTCATCGGACGCACAATACATGCCTAGTAAATACTCAAGCACATAGACAGGGACGTTAGCGCCTTCTTTCAATTGCTTTGTCAGATCTTTTCGAACGACACGGCCTTTAAAATATTGGTTGAGCAATGCGTCTAAATCGGCGCTTTGCATCTGATTTTTTTCGTCTTTATGATCTTGTGAAAAATCAGTTGTCATGTTTCACCTCAGCGCCTTAGAAAAAATCATCTTGGAATGCCAAATCAATGGTTACCGCGTATTGGCTATAACGGGTTCTCATTTCCGCATTCTCAAGAACTAATGTGTATTGAGCGTTCCTGTCGAACTGAGAGCCAATAAGCTTTAACCTAGCTTCGCGAGTACGCTCATCCATAACTTTACTCACGCTATCAAAGTTAATCGTTTCACGACTGGATACTTCATTACCTTGTGTATCGACGATATAGACATCCAACAACCGTGCGACAAAACGCTCGCCTACAGGGTCTGTCTGAATAAATCTGACCTTGTCGATATTGTTTACTAATTTGATGGGCTGAGTGGCTGCAACAACACCTACCGGTTGTTTCTCATGTTTTGCTGCTTGTTCTTTTTGCAGCTCTCGCGCATGCAGTACCGGGACGCATACTTCCTGTAGCATCGCTCCGCCATGCACAAACTTGGCACCACCAACAAAGTGGAAGCGTTGAGCCGCTTTTGGAAGCAGGAACTCGGTATCACTAGAGCCATGAGCCGTATCGTTTATTGAGCCTTTCCAACAGGCTTCATCTGAAGGCAAGTTATTACCAACGATATAACGTTTCTTGGCTTCTATCGCGCCAGCAGGTTTGGTTTTCAACGAGGTTTTGTCAGCCGCTACAAGTGCTTTTTGTTGGAAGAGGAAGCCATGGTCAGCGGTGATCACAACTCGGCTGCCGTTTAGACGGTTGATGACCCGCCCAACGAGATCTTTTAGCTCTTCAATGGCACTACGACAGGCTTCAAACGTTTTCTCTTCAGTTGCAGCCTTATCACCAATCGCATCAATGGTATCGTGATAGATATAAACTACTTCTACGTCTCGAACCTTGTCACGCCCCTCCTGGTTACTCCAGCTCATCAGTTCCTTAGAACTCACTGCCATACCACCTACTTTTTGTAGGATGGCGTTGCGGTTGTCTAGACCCTGTGAAGAAATACCATCCACATAAACAGCCGTGCCTTGCTCTGGCTGGTAACTGAGCGCCTTATGAGGCAATAATGCCGCCATCCCAAGTTGGGTATAACTCGGCAAAACGCCCAACTGCGTAGACACCTCAGCCTTAAATCGCTTCTCGTTGTTAATGATAGCGCCAAGCTCATTCGCAATTTCAAAACGCAGTGCATCAGAGATGATCACAAACACGCGTTTTGTCTGTTTCAGACTCAGTCGTGTGCGAACTTCTTTTTCATAGAAGTCATACTGGTGCGGTACGCCAGAAATCTGCCACTTTTCAAGTAATTTCTCATTGGCCAAGTGACGATCCCAGGCAAGGCCAAGCTCATATAAGTACCAGTTGGTATAAATGCTTTCGACTTCGTCGTCGAGCTGACGCAGTATGTCTGCACCTTTACTCAATACAGAGTGCACATGTTCATTGAACAAACGGTAAGCCTGGTCAAAACGATAAATGTCTGTGGTATAGGCGTCGTACATTGCTTTCGCGTTATCAAAGTGGAACCCGTCCACATAGCGATTTCGCAAGTGCATTAACTCTTCAGCGTTGCGGATAGCTTCATAAATTGCGAAGTATTCTTTGCGTGACAATGTCCAGTGGCTAGCAAGACGTCTTGATAAGACCGTATCAAACTGAACCCGGTCTAGCGCTTTACTGCTATCGAGCAAATCACGAACTAAACCACGGATTATGGCCTGTTCCACAGCCTCGAACGTTTCGCATTCGATAAGTTCAACCGGATGGTACTGGCCAGCACGAGTCGAAATTTCCAACTGTTGGCTAAGCACCTTAGAGATGCTTTCGTAGTAAGCGGCGAAAGAGCGGCTGTCGCGCCAGCTCACCATAAACGCCAAGGCTGTCGCCCGGCCTGATGCGCTTTTTAGAACATTGTTAAGCAACCAATCGCGTTCAACACCTTCAATTTGGCTCCAGAATTCAGTACAGAATAATTTCAACACGAAGTCTGGGAAGGTTGGCTCTTCGACTGTATAGCCAAAACCCTCACTCAGATATGCCCAGAGTGAGGTCTCAAGATCAAACTTTCCTAGCTGGCTCCATAAAGGTTGGCCAAGGCTTTCATCTTCGATATAAGCCGCATATTCGCGTAGTAACCCAAGCAGAATGTCCGACAAAGACGCAGAATCAGCTTTTACAACCACTGCCATCATCTTCCTGTCTAACGACAGTTCGTCTTCGTTCTCAGTCACCCACTTTTTTAAACCGGCTATGCGCTGTTTATTGGCAAAAAAGCTCTGGCGCTTACGAATGTGCGTGCGTAGCGCCATTTTCGGGATACCCAGCTCATTAAGCAGCATTGAGCTGTGATCAGCAAAAAACTGCTCGCTATACAAACGCACGTCTAGCAACCAATCGCGGTCAGGCTCTGGCTCAGCGCTTGGAAAATAGATAAGGAATTTAGCTTCACGCTCATCTACTTCAATGCGTTTTTTCACTGCCAATACAGACTCATTGCCCATATTGAGGATGGTCAAATCATTTGGCAGTACCCTAGCAGTTATATCTGCCGCGCTATCGCCTACTTCTTTTGCAATAGATAGGGCGTTAGCTAAATGCTCAAGCTCTTCAGTAAAGCTTTGCTCTGGGTCGTACCAAAACACAATGCGGCTTTGTTCAAGTTTGGCAGCAACGCCTTGTGCCAGTTCGCTAATCTGCATTAGTTAACCTCCGGGGCCGAACCGGTAATGGCCTTAACATCAGCCAACAGATCACCAAACTTGCCGTAATTCACTTTCACGCCATCATCCAGATCCAGTGAAATACGCATATCGGCATAGTGTTTTAGCTTGTCATCAAACTCTCGTAGTTCGACCTGTTTCTTGATTAAGGCATCCAACTCTTTCTTGAAGCGGTTTGCTTCACTGGTCGAGTCGGCCGTTTCAATCTGCTTCTCAAGTTGCTCTGCATAAGCATCGTATTTGCCTAGTAGCGGGGTGACATACTCGGTACGCATACGCGAAAGCGTGCCCTCGTTGTAGCGATGCAAATACACCAGGCACTCAAAAGCCTTCTGTTTGCCTGAGCTAAACAGCCAATAAATAGGGCGTTTTTTATAAGTCTTCAGGTGGTCTTTATAGAACTGAGTCGATAAATAACGGCGAATCGTCTCCAGAGCTGATTCAGATTTTTTCGGTTTAATGGCGTTGAGACATAGTGATTCGGCGACGAAATCCAAGTTTTCTTGCAGATGATCATCACCCCAAACAACTTGAACAAACTCACGGAACCGGTTGGTAGCATCGTCTTTGAACCACTCTTGATCTGTTAACGGAATGATTCCATCTTCATCGGCTGGGAATGTTTTGTAAGCTCCTTCGGCAACAAGCTGTTCAAAGCCCTCGTTTGCTGTGTGGGCATAGACTACTCCTTTACTATCAATAGAATATCGCCCTAACATCGCTCCTATTGAGTAGCTAATAAGTTCAGCGACGACATCAGATCTATACAAAAATTCACCGTTAACAGCGCGATCGGGACCATACCTATAACCGAAAGAAGAAAACAATGTAATCTCATGATCAGCAATTGTTAAAGCGTCTGATGTTATTCCATAAGCCTCAGCGATAACCTTATTGTTGTACTCTTCAATTTCTCTATACTCTTTGAGAGATTGACTATTTTCGAGCAATAAGCGGCTATATGAATCCTTTATCAATAGTGATGTATGTGACAACAGCGGGTGTTTAGTAAAATCCCATGATGTTTCATAACTATCCCAATCTGACTTGGAAAGTCTTTTTAGTCTATTGGCATTTTCAGTTAGTCTCGGAATACCTTCTACTATAGGTAAACTAGATACAGTTCCAACTGTAAAATTTAGAGTCGGAGCAAGAATACTCATAATATCCAGTGATACTTTTGAGTTCAATATTGCTGCAATGTACTCAATGTTGTCAGAGAACGCACATAAGCCTCCGGTATCAAACAAAAAACCTTCATCAAAAAGGCGAAAGCTTAAGATCCCACTTGAAACCTTTGACCAAGTTAAACCTGCTTTAAAATAGAATTTTTCACCACGTAAAAAGGAACCTTGATATTGTCTTAATTCTTTACCGTCTTCAGCCCAATTAACAACATAATCGTTGTTTCCAAACCATTTTCTATATTCCCCTCCTTTATTGTATGGAAACCATTTCTTTCCAGAATCCTTTGCTCTTTCTCGACTATCAAAACCTATACCTAAGCCATTGACATCTATTTCATGCCACATCTTTAGGAATCTATTTACATCACCAGTAGTAGTCCCTTCAGCAACATTAGCGATGCTTGTAAGCAACGGGTGTGAATCGAACATTGAGAATTGTAAGCTAGACGCCCAATAAGCAATTGGGCTTCCGGGGATCTTTTTGAAATCATCTGACTTAGCCTTGTAAAACCAGCCACATTCGGGATTTTTTATTGCTTGGAGCGTTTTAGGTGCTTGGTTTGCAGCACCTTTAAAATCCGACAATCGTATATATGAACCGATATATTCAGGAATATGACCTTTAGTTAGTGTAAAGGTACAAATAGGCACTGTTGCGCCGTCAAAACCGGAATACTCTAACTGGATTAGCGTTGAGATAATTTCATCATCAATTAAAGTGCTTCTTAGTTGTTCGTAGCTTGAAATAAACATCCATACAAAAGGCGTCATAAACCCAAGCTGGCCATGCTCTTTAGCAAGTTGTAGATTTCGAACTATATAGGCTGAAAATAAATCCTTTTCATAACCTTTAAAGTTATCTTTTAAAAACATCTTAACTTCAGCCGTTTGGTATTTGCTTCCCATATAAGGGGGATTCGCAATAACAGCATCGTAACGAATCGACAGTACCAATGCCTGATGAACAAATTCAATCAACTGCTTCGCCGCAGGCTTCTGCATTGAGTCGCCTGACTCTTGTAGCTCGACTAGAGTGCTAAGTATTTCTTTTAGCTGTTCATGGTCATCGCTAGGTACATCAATCAAAGAACCAAAGGTTTTGGCCTGAGTAAATCTTGCCAACGTTCGCTTCAGCAGTTGGTAGCGGTTGTCTGCATTGAACGAGCTTAAATCTTGATCATCATCTGAGAACAAGCCTTGTGATGTGCCGCTTTGCCAACTTCCCGATAGATTGAGTGCTTTCCATAAGGTCGGCAGGTCAAGATGGTTACTTTCCTGCAATGACAGTACATTAAGTCGCACGTTACGGGTAAAAATACGCTTATCGTCATCTCTGGCCATCATCATCAGCGCAAAGCCAGATAGCTGCGCTGCACGATCATCTATGTCCAGGCCGTAGAGGTTATTCTCCAGAATCATCTTTGGAATGTCACGAGAGCGGAAACCACGCTCTTCGTAGATGGCTTTTAACACGTTATAGGCTTCAATCAATATGTGGCCCGAACCACAAGCAGGGTCAAGTACTTTGATGGTTTCAGGTTCAATAGATTCTGGCGTAATAGCCTTTAGCTGTTGGTTAACTTCGTCAGATTGTTCAGCAGGCTCAATGTAGTATTCCATCTGCGTTTTAATGGCAGAGTCTGGGTAGGTTTGCAGCCATTGACGACCGACTGAGTTTTGTACTAGGTACTTCACAATCCAGTTGGGTGTAAATAGCTGGGTGGCGGCAGGGATGTCTTCACTCTTGACCACCTTACCCATTACCTGATCTTTCTTTTCAGAGATGTAGAATTGGTAAAGCCAACCAATCACTTCTACCTGTTGCCAGTCCTCTTCAGGGATGCCGTCTACCAATCCACGCAGAATTGAGTCGGTACGCGTTAGGTTGTCTGGTAGAAGAAGCTCAGTTTCATCGTCCAATGCGTCAAATAAGAAAGGCATCGCCTCATGAAGCTTATGGCACTGGCCTAACAGCAGTTCACGATACAGCTCTTCGTCTTTGTTGCCCGCAAGCTTGAGTTCAACAATGCGAGCTCTATCTAATCCGAGTTCATCCGCAGCGTCTTGGGCATGGTCGATAATTTCAAAGCCTTTAGGGTTGTCTGGGTGCGACAAAACACGAAAACCGTGGCCTAGATAGTCATGGATTTCCATATAGCGAATAGCACACAGACGGTTGAACCAGGTATAAGCTACTTGTTCAATAAGTTGTGCATACCCCAGTTTCTGGCTTCTGGCTACTATGCGTTTTCTGGGCTCGGCCAGTTTACCGTCAAAACTGTTACCGGCGATTTGAAGCACAGAACCTTGTAGATTCGCTTCTGCAATTTGTAGCTCGCCCTTTTTATTCGCGGTGATACCAAAGGTATTTAATCGTTTAGCTACCGCATCCATAAATTCGCGGCGCGCTTTTGGTGCGTATTTTTTCATGTTGTTCGTATTCATATGATCTTGCGCCTCTTATTCTGTCTCTACGCTGCTTGCGGGTTGTAATGCAGTTCTAATGCGGGCAAGCAGTGTTTCCTGACGCTCGCGGTAAAAGTCCATAAACTGGTTTAGTTGTTCAGGTAATGATGTTATGGCTTGCGATTGCAGATGTGCTTGTCTTGCATTCACATCAGGCCACTGCTGCGCATACCATTCATGGGGCATTTTTTGCCGCTTCTGGTTGTTGATTGTCCCTTCCAACAGTTGAAGGTTTGGCAGCTTATTAGATGCCTCGATGAGTTCATCTAGCTGTTCAGCTGGGACACCAACTTTTGCAAGCTTGTTACGCGTAAACAAACCTTTGGGGTAAATGTGGTCCACATGAAAGTGTCGTGAAAAATCGAATCCTGGGAACAACAAAGTCAACAAGGCAAAGGTACGCGGATTACCATAATCCAACTGCGCTAGTTCACTAATTTCCTCTGGGTCAAAGCGCAACGATTTACCACGCTGTTGCATGGTCGCTTCAATTTTCGCTAGCGGGAAACCCGTATCACCCGATTGTTTAATGTCTGAGCGAAGCATAGTAAGCAGGGTATCCAAACCACTTCCCCAGATGCCTGACGCTTTCAACAACGACCTAATGAGCCAGTTTCTGATGCATTCTCTATCGACCGCATATTCAACCCTAGAAAGGTAGCTTGCCGTTAACTTTCGGTGGTGCAGGTAATAGGCTAACGGGAGGATGGCACTTGTTGCTCTGAGGTTTTGTGCATTAAAACCAAAACTTGCCAGCAACTGCATTGAGAGCAATAACGCATCACGAATTGGCGTCCAGTTCTTTTCGAGAATCGCCATGTTTTCCTTGTTAAAGTTCTCAACCTTAAAGCCCACGCTACCGATGTCAGAGAGCATTAAGCCTGCTTTTAAAACGAGATCTTTTGATACGTTGAATCCATCACCAACACGGTTCATCTCATCCACTAATGCATGAATTTCTTCACGGGCATCTAACGAGCTCCACTGCGCTACTGCTATTGAAAGTAGTAAGTCTGAGTAGGACAAAGTAGTGCCGCCGCTATTCATGCGGATAAAGATATTCAGAACACGTTCAAGGCTCTGATCACTTTCTTCGTAAAACGAAATCTTGTCTTTGTCATGGATGGTCCGATACAAGTGACGAAGAGTTGAGCGAGCCTCTTTGCGTTGCTCCGAGCTCAACCTAGCATCATCAGCAACTTCATCGATAAGTGCATCTTCTTCCTCTTCCATGATCCGGCCTACACGGAACCAGTATTGTTCAGATGCATCCAAAGAGGCTTTATCGTCGGTTAGGAACTCAAAGTCATACATCGACCCAGTTTCCAAGTCGGGCTTGCTTAACAGATTCAAGTGAAGCCTGCGCACTGGGAAGGCGTCATCATTGCTCCACCATTTACCTGTCAGCTTCCACGCAAATGAACCGCGCAGGCCGATGTTCAAAGCGGTAATCCGCTGCTGTCCATCTAGGACGGCAATGAACTCACGTTCCGGTAACTGAGTGACATTTTCACAATGGTAGTTATCGCGCTCATGGTAATGCTGCATGAACTGATAAAACTGATAACTATCCCGGTTCTCTGGTTTTATCTTCCAGAATAGAAAGGTCCCAAACGGGTAACCTTGCAACAGGCTATCAAATAGACGACAGATCTGTTCTGGTCGCCATACAAACTCTCGCTGGATGGCCGGTAACAGGTATTCCTGCTCAGCAACCTTGTCGAGTAATGATCTTATTGTTCCACCCGCTTGATACATAGCTATCCGTTGCCTCTTACTTAATTCTTACTCGGTCGCCAGCTTTGACCGCAGCAATCAGCTGCTCTCTTAAAGCGGCAAGATAGGCATCAACTTCGGCTTCACTTTCAATGAATCCGGTTGTTACTGACTTAGCCATGGCATCGGTTGAGTTAATCGTTACGGTACGTTTTGCAACCGGCTGTGGCTGCACTGGTTCAGAGGCTGGCTCAGGTGCTGGAGCTGCTTTACCGGCTTTCGCTGCTTCCTCTTCGCGTGTCTGCTGTTCGAGTTCACGACGTCTTTGCTCAGCTTCAGCTTTTTTGCGTTGATCTTCGATAAAGCCATTCAGCAACTCATAAGCTTCGTCCTCGTAACCTTCCGCTTCAGTTTGCTCACTGATAATTTGTGGTATTGAAGAGGTCTCTTCAATGCGCTGTCTGCACATTTGTAACGGGCGCAGTGCTTGGTTCTGTAATTCAGACGGTGCATGAGCTTCAGCTAGCGCTTCTTTTACACGTCCGATGCGCAGATCAACACGCTCTAAGGCATGAGTGCGTTTTTCTTCAACCAATGTTGAGTTAACTTTTGCCACCTGCTCGATAAGCGGATTAATGTGGCGCAGCTGCTCATACGGTGAGGGCATATTGTAAATGCGTTCTAATTCAGTGAGCGCTTTTAATGCTTCACTGTCTTTTTCTAACGCAGGTCTATTGGCCTTAAACTTCTCGTTCAATGCGCCAGCAAGGGCTTGCCAAGTTTGAAATTGGCTATTGTAGAAGTCATCAAGATCCTCAAAGTCCTCAGCAAACTCTTCAAGGGCATCAGCGTCTTCTAAGAATCGGGTGATAAGAGCGAAGCTTGAAGTTTGCTCAAGAATACCCGCGACCAATGCAAGACCATCGTCAATTTGAGATTTACCTGGGAAATGGCCTGTCTGTGACTTGGTTCTGAATGATTTAAGCTTTTCATTCCAAGCCAGTAATTCATCGCGCACTAATTCGTAGAGCTCCTTTTCACCAGAGCCGGTAAAGGTTTTTGAAAAGATCTCTTTAACAAGACCAGCAGCCTTTTTGATTTGGCGCTCGTCATGTTGCCTGATTTTATGTACACGGATCTCACCGCGTTTACGCACGCTGGTAAACGGCTCGTAAGCTTTTTTCAACGCCAGATCTGTGCCTTGGGTACTAAAAGATAACTTTCCAGCCAAGCCCAGCCTTGCAGTGAGCAATAAGATTTCATTGTCTGGCCAGCCATACGGGCGCTTGCCGAAGTGGGCAACGATGTCACGTAAGTAAACAGGCTCATTACGCTCGACTTTTAGCGTTACGTACTGCTCAACCTCACGCGTAGCTTCTGGGTTACATTCATCCGCTTGAAGATCCCGTCCAATCTGAGCAATATCATCAGCAACAAGAACGGCCTGTAGCTCACGCAAAACTTCACCAGGCGTTGCCTTGAGCATGTTCAATTTAGCGAAGGTATTTTCGATAACGTATTTGTATGCTTCTTCGACGATGGCACTTGGCGTTGCTGATTTCTTCGGCAGTTTTGTGCCGATAGCGTAAACGTCAGCCTCGGCAAACAAAGCTTCAAAATCCGTTCTTAAGCGTTTTTCACGCTCCATATTTTCCATCTGCTTTTCGCGGAGAAGGTGTTCTTGCTCTGGTCGCTGTCCTGAATTTTGTTTTAAGAATCGGTCAGTTTTTATAAAGGTTGTCAGCTCATCCCAAAGACGCTTATGTTCGCCCAGCTTGACGAGCACGCACCCATCAGCCTCAAGCGTATGATTGATGCACGCTTGATCGTGGGCGTAATTTTCAAAGTGCGAATCCAAAGGTGAAATGACTTTAATGACTAGGTCTTCCAGCGTGGTGCCATCTTTTGGATGACCATTGCAAAAACGGCTCACCGCAAAGTCTTGCTTATTAATCGGGTATCGATAGGCACGATTACCTTTCAAAATACCGTCAAATACGATGGCTGAAAGCTTGCTCGAGACCTCTGACATTTCAACGTCAGTGTGGCGGATCTCGTTTTCGATCTCTTTTTCTTCGTTGGTCAGGAAGATAAACTCATCACCATTACGCGCAATCAGCAATTGGCGTTCAAGACGATTCAAGCTCTCTTCAATTTGTTTACGCAGCGCAATTTTATCGGCATCGATTCGATCAATTGACAGCGTCACAAGGTTGTCTAGTGTGCTTTTGACAACGTCCACATAACGGATCAAGAAAAGCGTTTTTAGGATCTTGCCATCGAATTCTGTTAAGGAATCCAACTCACAGGCTTGGTCAATCGTTCGCTTAACCGCTGGCTCCAAAAAGCTTTCAATCGGTGCGTAGAAACTATAAAACGGGATTAACACATCAAGGCCAGAGTCCTTCATCTGTTTTGCAGCTGATTGGAAAGCATCAAGTAATGAACGCTCACCCATGGCTAAGTGCTTACCCGTCGCGCCTTTTGTTCGAATTGACTCAAACACTTTTTGAACCAGCGTGTAGTGGTAAGGCACAAACGGATAGTTGTCCACGAAAGACGGAGCATCGGTGTAGCCCTTTAGAGACGCGGTTGTCGTTTTATCAAATGTCAGCTGGTTACGAAGAATGTCGCCCTTTTCAGCAAAGACATCGATGAGGTGTGTACGAGCTTCTTCCGTTTTGGACAACAATCGCTTTTGAATAACTTCCGAGGTATTCGAGCTCGACAGCTGTAAGCGGGTACTAAAACGCCCTTGAATTTTAGAGAAGTCCTCGCCATCGCGCTTATCCATACCACCAATGGCAGCATCAATGTCTGCCTGAGAGGTAACAACGACCCAAGCTCTGCCACCACAATATGTGCCAAGATCTTCAGTAATGGTCTGAAGCTTCAACATCATTTGTGTGTTCTTACCGATAAACTGACCGACTTCATCGACTAAGAAAAGAAGGTTACGATCCCCAGTGCGATCTAAGTATTCATTAACCCACTTACAGAAGTTTCGGATATCTAGCGGGAAATTGTTTTCAACCTGCTCAACCCACGCTTTGGCAGACTCTAATGATTGCTCACTGGCATGAGCGAGTGCTTCTGAAAGTTCGTCTCGATAGAAGTCATAGGCGTCACGCTCCTTTTCCCAAGTTGATTGAGTCAACTCAGCAAATTTGTCCTTGAAAGATGCGTATTGATTACGTTTATCAAGCTCGCGTTCTAAGTGCGCAATATGAGGAAAGTCAGCGCAGTATCCTACACGCTCATTAAAGACTTTGAGGAAGACCTTAAGAATGGCATTTTCTCGGTCGTCCGTATTGGCTCGCGAATCGATGTTAAAAAGAATAACATCAGTGTCTTTGGTAACCGCTTTTTGGATGTCCGCCAACAGCATGGCGTCGTTGATTTTGTCTTTGAAAAACTCAAACGCTTGTCGGCCTTGGCCATCTTTTTCAACAGATTTATTCTCAAGCAAATAAGATAAAATTTTCAGGAAGTGCGATTTACCCGAGCCAAAGAAGCCAGAAATCCATACGCCAATTTTACCTGACATATCACCGTGGCTTTTCTCAACAGAGGGTACATAAGCCTCAAAAAATGCACGAAAGTGACGATCTAGCTCTCGGGTAACAACATACTCATCAAGCTCGACATACACACTGTCATTGTCTTTCTGTTCCGCTTTAACAACGCCATTAATGTCACGCGTCAACTTCTTGGAAAAAATCTGTTCAATTTTCATTCGGGAGGCTCCCTGCTCTTAATTTTTTTTACCGTCTTCAGGCACAAGCTTGAAGGCGCGATAGTAGTTTTTAGATTCGATCATGCCAAAAGGATGCAAATCCCTTCCGCTATATTCACCCGGATAGAAAAGCACTAATGGCGTGCTACCCATCACGTCTTGCAGAGCACTAAGTAACTCATGTCCTCGGACAAGAGGCCACGCACTGCCTAAGCCTGACAGCAACACAAACTCAAGTTCTGATGGCTTATATTTGTCCGCGATATACCTTGCCACTTTCTCTTGGCTCAGAGGCCCGGCTAGTGTTTTTCGAAGACCATCAACACCGACTTGCAATTCACGCTGGCAAGCTCGGTCGAAAAGGCCTCGCTCCTCAAGCATATCTATCAAGACTTCAAAAATATTGAGATGGACAAAGCGGTAACCACGCTTGTTGAGTTTTTCGTCAACGTGCTTAAGGTGCTCTCGTACAAGCAGTTCATACTTGGCTGGATAGTCAAATACCCAAAATCCAATTTCATTGCCCAAGCCATCGTTTTTCAAAAACTTAGGGCTTTCAATTCGTTCCTGTATAAGATCAAGCCTGGTCTGGAGAGCCTTCATATTGTGCACTCCATGACCTCAATCAAATCTTCCCGGCCCAGACGAACTAACCAGTCTTTAACTTCTGGCATTAGGTAAACAGGTTGTATTTTCTTTGTCCTGCTATCACTCAGGTAGCCACTATCAACCAATGCCTTAATTGCGTTGTTACCCATTTTTTTGATAGTTGAGTCAGAAAAACCGCCAAGTTCGGCATATGCCCGCACTCTCGTGTCATAAAACTCAGACCATGCATCAGCGGTTAAAGCGGGTTTATAGGTGCGACGAGCCTCGGCTAAGGTATGTCGCATAAAATCAGCGACAACCGGAGAATGAATGAGTAATGACATCATCAGCATTTGGATATAGGCACGTTCACTCGCGGCTAAAAGATCAGTCATAAACTCATCACCCAGACCTTCAATACGCCAACGGATTGTTCTGGCATAACGAATAGCCGTCTGACCGGATTTTTTCTGAAGAACATTTTGCTCAACGATCAGCGACTTCCACTCATCTTCTGGAAGTTTTTTCAGTAGCGATTCTGCGATTATTCTAGATTCAGTTATCAATAAACTGCTTCCGATAAGATCGCCTAAATATTCTTTTATATTCATAAATTCATCTCACGATTCGCTATATCCAGGAGCGAGTGCAGCATTGTCAACGCCGTATAGTGCTTCTGGATTTTTAAGTGCTAAATGGAACTCTCGCCCATTGCTCTTGCTATTCTTTGAACAATCGATATTCCATAAACGCAGTAAATATCCAGCGAACGCAGCTCTTATCTCTACACGCAACCTATTGTTTTCCATTGCGTAGTCTATCAATACAGCTTCTGGATGTGCTAGTTTTGGATGAGGTATCAGCTCTAGTTCAACGATTCGGTTCCATTGCTTATCCCACTGAAGAGTCTCAACTTCGTCGTTAACCTTATCCTCTAACAACTCAACTTCACTTATTCTGGTTAAAACAAAATCCCTAAATTCTCTATGCTTTCTATCGAATGCTCGGACATGCCATCTCAAGCCATTGTCAATCAAGGTATGAGGAACTATTTGCCTGCTCCCATGACCACTCGACAATGAGGTGTACTCAATATTAATCACCGCGCGTTTATGTATGGCTTCACTAATCGCCGCTACCACTTCCAATTTCGGCTTATTGAGATGAAATGGTGCTTCACAAGCCATAGGTGGCCTAACCTTGCCAAGAAAGCCATCACCGAATCCTTGGCTTATCGTCGCAAGCGTTCGAACAATGTCATAATCAAACAACGGCTGGAATGTGCTCGTCTTCAAGTGCACTCTGCGCTTTTCGTCATACATAACGTTGTTAGGAGCCAACGCTTTGTACCGCGCAAAATCTTGTGTTGCCACAGACGGCGCTACGCTAAAGCGCTCGGTTAAATAACTCCGCCCAGCTTCACCTTTAAATAACAAAGTGAAATCAATATGAGCGAGTCGTTCTCTCTGTGCTTGGCTAAGCTCTTCAAGTCCAGTGTTGTCTTGCACTGTCAACCTCTCAATCCATTTGGGACAAGCCCTAATCATCTAAAACTAGGAAGCCATCGATTGAATGCCATCAAGCAACCTACTGTTTTTCAGTAGGTTTCATAGTATCAACAAGTCGTCTTGTTGGCTATAAAAATTGGCTTGATATTGTTCGAATGTTTCTTTTCTGGCCTTGATAGAAGCTCACGCTGGAATGCCAACTGACGCAATTCATTCTCTCGAACACGCCTAGCAACTTCTGCCTGGGCTGGTAGCAATGGCAGCATCCCTTCCGCAATCGAGTCTGGGGCAGACTCTTGGCCACAGGACATCAAATGCTTCCATGGATCTTTAAGAAAGCGCTCGAACGTGATGCCAAATTCAATGATGCGGGCAGAGACGAAGATTTCGCCCCAGTATTCAATGTAGGTGTCTTTGACGTAGATCACCAATGGTTTGGCGGTAGGGTAGCGCTCAGAGGTGGAGAGAAATCTCCATGTAAATTCAGGGCGAGTTTGGGTATGCTGTGATCCAGCCATAACTGTTACCTCGTATAACGGTTTGGTTAGACGCCTCGGTAGTGTTCCCGCACTCCGGGGCGTTGCTATTTGTCTTTCTTGTATGTAATGTGTCATTACACATAAACACATTACATCGGGTGTAATTAACGTGTCAACACACAAAAATGAAAGACGTGGTAATCCTCCATTCCAGTTCAGATTAGATCCCGAGCTACGTGAGCTAATGGAACAAGCACAACAACAGGATGGCGACGAATCACTGGCTGCTTGGATCAAGCGCATCATCCGCAAAGAACTACAGCAGCGCGGCATTGAGCCTAAGGGCTGACATGACCTGCCCCCAGGATTAGATACAACCGTCAGTTAGTAAGGTCGGTTTGTTTACCTTCACATTTTCCATTTCGCCACCGTGCTGCAAACTCTGATGGCGTCTGATAATTCAGTGCTGAATGTGGACGACACTCGTTATAATCCTGCCGCCAGTCATTAATGATTTTCCTTGCGTGAACGATATCGCTGAACCAGTGCTCATTCAGGCATTCATCGCGAAATCGTCCGTTAAAGCTCTCAATAAATCCGTTCTGCGTTGGCTTGCCGGGCTGGATAAGTCGCAGCTCCACACCATGCTCAAAAGCCCACTGATCGAGTGCGCGGCAGGTAAACTCCGGGCCCTGATCGGTTCTTATCGTAGCCGGATAGCCGCGAAACAGCGCAATGCTGTCCAGAATACGCGTGACCTGCACGCCTGAAATCCCGAAGGCAACAGTGACCGTCAGGCATTCCTTTGTGAAATCATCCACGCAGGTCAGGCACTTGATCCTGCGACCGGTGGAAAGTGCGTCCATGACGAAATCCATCGACCAGGTCAGATTGGGCGCCGCCGGACGGAGCAGCGGCAGACGTTCTGTTGCCAGCCCTTTACGACGTCGTCTGCGTTTTACACTCAGGCCATTAAGTTGATAGATGCGGTACCCCAGCTTCGGCTTCGCGGAGATATTGATGATCTGTTCGTCGGAAAAACGCTTTTTCATGGGGATGTCCTCATGTGGCTTATGAAGACATTACTAACATCGGGGTGTACTAATCAACGGGGAGCAGGTCAGGCTCTGTGAATAACTCAATGAGGCCTTCGCTTACAGCGGCCGCACGCGTCCGCGTCGCTCAGATAAAAGTAGCTCCCATCGCTTCGCGTCGGGCCCCAGCGGAAGAACTGCATTAGTTACAGCATTCAAATGAAAATTCATCATAAAACCGGCGCCGGTTTGCCGGCCAGGAGCCCCTCCCCACCACTGAAAAGCGCCGCCGCCCCCGGCCGAAGGCCGGGAGTAGTGTCGCTTTTAATGATGGGTGTTGTAACTACTCTTCGTCATCTCTGTGAGTAGTGTCGCGGTAAGTTCTGGGATACACGCTCGTAAGCGGCCCTAACGGCCCGCTAACGCGGAGATACGCCCCGACTGCGGCTGTCGCCTTGCCGGGACCACTCCGACCGCGTACAGAGGCATCTGAGCCGTTTTTAGCGGGTATAGCTTTGCAGGGAAGGGGGTGGGTGAGGCAGAACCTGTCAAAACAGCAGCCGGCTGCGCCGGGCGACGGCGCCATTTACCCGCAGTACTCCATTCAACTTCAGCTGGCGCCTCCATGCCGCTGACGCGGCATTATCTATACTTTAAGTCTGACCACTGGAGGTAACCATGTGCGGACGTTTTTCTCAGTCTATGACGCGGGAAGAGTATCTTTCTCTCCTCGCCAATGAAGCCGATCGAAATATTGCCTACGGGCTTTGTTGAATAAATCAGATTTCGGGTAAGTCTCCCCCGTAGCGGGTTGTGTTTTCAGGCAATACGCACGCTTTCAGGCATACCTGCTTTCGTCATTTTGTTCAGCGCTCGTACCAGGGCCATAGCCTCCGCAACCTGACCATCGTAGTCACGCAGCGTCAGTGAACCCCCGAACAGCTGTTTTACCCGGTACATCGCCGTTTCCGCTATCGAGCGACGGTTGTAATCTGTTGTCCATTTCCACCGCGCATTACTCCCGGTCATTCGCTGATTAGCCACTGCACGGTTACGGTCTGCATATTCACCGGGCCAGTAACCCGCGCCTTTTCGGGGTGGGATAAGCGCGCTGATTTTCTTACGCCGCAGTTCATCGTGACAGAGCCGGGTGTCGTAAGCGCCGTCTGCCGATGCTGCCCTGATTTTTCTGTGAGTCTGCCGGATAAGACCCGGGAAGGCTTCTGAGTCCGTCACATTGTTCAGCGACAGGTCTGCACAGATGATTTCATGTGTGTTGCTGTCAACTGCCAGATGCAGCTTACGCCAGATACGGCGGCGTTCCTGACCATGCTTTTTGACTTTCCACTCGCCTTCACCGAAGACCTTCAGCCCGGTGGAATCAATTACCAGGTGTGCGATTTCACCCCGGGTGGGCGTTTTGAAACTGATATTAACCGACTTTGCCCGCCTGCTGACACAGCTGTAATCCGGGCAGCGTAGCGGAACGTTCATCAGAGAAAAAATGGAATCAATAAAGCCCTGCGCAGCGCGCAGGGTCAGCCTGAATACGCGTTTAATGACCAGCACAGTCGTGATGGCAAGGTCAGAATAGCGCTGAGGTCTTCCCCGTGAAGAAGGCGTTGCTGACTCATACCAGGCCTGAATAGCTTCATCATCCAGCCAGAAAGTTATGGAGCCACGGTTGATGAGGGCTTTATTGTAGGTGGGCCAGTTGGTTATTTTGAACTTTTGCTTTGCCACGGAACGGTCTGCGTTGTCGGGAAGATGCGTGATCTGATCCTTCAACTCAGCAAAAGTTCGATTTATTCAACAAAGCCGTCTGTGTTGTAAAATGGCGCCGAAAGCCCGGCGTAGCCGGTTGCCGGGCTATAAATTCTGCCACCCTACCCCCTGCCCTGATTAGCCTTAACTCGCGAACAGCAATGAAGAAGTCAAAGTAATCCCTTTTAACCCCGGTGAGCGGGCTTTACGGCGTTTACG
Source organism: Escherichia fergusonii ATCC 35469 (assembly GCF_000026225.1). NCBI lineage: Bacteria > Pseudomonadati > Pseudomonadota > Gammaproteobacteria > Enterobacterales > Enterobacteriaceae > Escherichia > Escherichia fergusonii. Next base: position 9,424 of record NC_011743.1, on the reverse strand, counting down.
ACGTAAAGGGCGTGATTTCCGGGGCCTAAGCGGCGGCAGCTTGCTGCTGACGCTTAGGGGGATGTTCATCAACTATTTCAGCGACACCAGGGAACTTAACACGGTAGCTGCAAAGCCCTAATCCCGCTCACCGCCACGCAGCTGCCGTACGTCCCCCACGGGGGTGCGCAGTGCTGCGCGCGGGAACGGCGGCCCGTCTGCGGGACGCGGCGCCGTACTGCGCGTTAGCGGCCGCACGCGGCCGGTTACGGGGGACACTCCGCCATACGACCAGCGACCCGCTGAGCTGCACAATCCACAGATAACACAAGCTACATACATGTCGATATGGGAATCGGCCCACCTTGCCGGGCGCCGGTGCCGTGTGGAAATCCGCCCACCTTGCCGCGCGCCGGTGCCGTGTGGGAATCCGCCCACCTTGCCGCGCGCCGGTGCCGTGTGGGAATCCGCCCACCTTGCCGGGCGCCGGTGCTGTGTGGAAATCCGCCCACCTTACCGGGCGCCGGTGCTGTGTGGAAATCCGCCCATCTTGCCGGGCGCCGGTGCCGTGTGGGAATCCGCCCACCTTACCGGGCGCCGGTGCCGTGTGGGAATCCGCCCACCTTACCGGGCGCCGGTGCCGTGTGGGAATCCGCCCACCTTGCCGGGCGCCGGTGCCGTGTGGGAATCCGCCCACCTTACCGGGCGCCGGTGCCGTGTGGAAATCCGCCCACCTTGCCGCGCGCCGGTGCCGTGTGGGAATCCGCCCACCTTGCCGGGCGCCGGTGCCGTGTGGGAATCCGCCCACCTTACCGGGCGCCGGTGCCGTGTGGGAATCCGCCCACCTTGCCGGGCGCCGGTGCCGTGTGGGAATCCGCCCATCTTACCGGGCGCCGGTGCTGTGTGGAAATCCGCCCATCTTCATGACAAAAATTTGTCAAATGACAGGCTCATGTGTGCTGATTTATGTCAGACGGGATTTTGCTTATCAATTATTGAGAACAGAAATTTTCCTGAATCATCAATACTATACTTAGCAAGTAAAGGTGTTTTCTCATTTATCTGCTTGAGTGCAGGATCAAGGAAAGATCGTTTCAACTCTGCCAAGTTCTTCTGCTGGGATTCCGGTAAGACGAAACGGTCATTTAACCAAGCATGAGTAGTAACCCATAAGCCTGAAGATTTGAATTGAGCAAGACTTTCATAAAGGCGGATCGTCCGGGGATTTCGAAGACTGCCACAATCGCGGAGCGAGTAGGTGGTGAACTGGTTGGTAATGACTCCAACTTACTGATAGTGTTTTATGTTCAGATAATGCCCGATGACTTTGTCATGCAGCGCCACCGATTTTGAGAACGACAGTGACTTCCTGCCCAGCCTTGCCAGATGCTGCCTCAGATTCTGGTTATGCCGCTCAATTCGCTGCGTATATCGCTTGCTGATAACGTGCAGTTCTCCCTTCAGGCGGGATTCATAAAGCGGCCAGCCATCCGTCATCCATACCACGACCTCAAAGGCCGACAGCAGGCCCGGAAGACGCTCCAGCGTGGCCAGAGTACGCTCACCAAAGACGCGTGCCACCACCGTCCTGCACATCCTGCCATAGGCGTAAAATAACCAGCGCTGACGTGATTTAGCCCCGACGTAGCCCCACTGTTCGTCCATTTCCGCGCAGACAATGACGTCACTGCCCGGTTGTATGCGTGAGGTTACCGACTGCGGTCTGAGTTTTTTAAGTGACGTAAAATCGTGTTGAGGCCAACGCCCATAATGCGGGCGGTTGCCCGGCATCCAACGCCATTCATGGCCATATCAATGATTTTCTGGTGCGTACCGGGCTGAGAGGCGGTGTAAGTGAACTGTAGCTGCCATGTTTTACGGCAGTGAGAGCAGAGATAGCGCTGATGTCCGGCAGTACTTTTACCGTTACGCACCACGCCTTCAGTAGCTGAGCAGGAGGGACAACTGATGGAGATGGAAGCCACTGGAGCACCTCAAAGACACCATCGTACACTAAATCAGTAAGTTGGCACCATTATCCGGCAGGCGATCTGGATTATCGTCACGCTGTTAAATATGTCGCGGTAGGGATACCCGTTACCGGATACCCCCCGCACAGATCCCGGCGTGCGCGATTTACGCACCGGGCTCCTGCCTCGGGTGTCTGGCGGTGAACCGCTCCACAGGCCATGGATGAAGAACCCGAACCCTTGGTAGCCATGCGGCTGCCAGTTTGTTTGCTTTCGTCCAGGTCGTATCATCCTTCTGGCTCCTGCGCCTGAGCGCCCGGCGCCAGAGGTTTGTTACGTGTGTCCTGAACTTCTGCATGGTGGGGAAGTTGCCCGGTACCGAGTGATAGTTCAGGTATCCCTGAACCACTCTCCTGAGCCATTTTCCCTGTTCGGGGATTGAGTAATGCCAGCGCCTTCGCAGACCGTCTTTGATGGCTTTCAGAGTTGCCGTCATCCGATCCCGGCGGGTCTTTCGTATCAGCATGAACCTGCCGTTGCGATCTTTCCCGCTGATGTGCGTGAACCCGAGGAAGTTGAACGTTTCTGGTTTGCCTTTTCCCCTGATGGCACGGTTTTCGGCAGCGAAGCGGCCGAACTCCATCAGACGGGTTTTCTCCGGGTGAACCGTGAGTCCGAACTCCCTCAGTCTGCGCTGCATGGCTATACGGAAGCGCCGGGCATCGTATCGTTTGTCGAACCCGATGACGATGTCATCGGCGTATCTGACCATTACCACATTGCCTGTGGCATAGCGACGTCGCCACTGATGCGCCCACAGATCGAAGACGTAGTGGAGGTATATGTTTGCCAGCAGCGGTGAGATGACCGCACCCTGTGGGGTGCCTTCCTCCGTTGCTCGCCATTGACCCTCCTCCAACGTCCCGGCTGTGAGCCACTTACGTATGAGCCTGATTACGCTCCGGTCTCAGACCCCGCCGGGTCCATGTGGCACTCGCAGTATCGCACCCTATGATGTTGCCTTCCGTTAACAGTACAACGTCGGCACCCGGTAATTTAATATACATTTCGTGGCTCAATGGCTGGCCTGTCAACACCCCTGTCAACGCTTCGCCCCATACCTCGCGGTATGCAACGCATGACTCGGGGACCTTGTGGATTGCTGGTCCTTCAATGGTCGGGGACTTTCACCCCTTGATCTCTACCGGTCTCCCGGCGAACACTGTATGTATAACCAGTAAAATTAGAGTGTCAGGAGGAAAGATGAAACTACAACTTTTCAGCACCGGGAAAGAACTCCCGCCACAGGCCCATCCATTGTTTGCCGATCTGGCCAGCTGCGGTTTTCCCAGCCCTGCTGCTGACTATGTCGAGTCCGATCTGGATCTCCATGATTACTGCATACGGCATCCGAGCGCGACGTACTACCTGCGTGCCAGCGGAGACAGCATGGCCGACGGCAGTCTGTACAATGGCGATCTGCTGGTTGTGGACAGTGCTGAAAAGCCGCGGCACGGCGATATCGTTGTCGCCAGCATGCAGGGGGAGTTTACGGTGAAACGGCTTCTGCTGACGCCGCGACTGACGCTGCAGCCCATGAATGCCTCCTGGTCGCCGATTTATCCTGATCCCGACGAGCTGGATATCTTTGGCGTCGTCACGCATATCATCCACCGCCCGAGGGAGATGTACTGATGTTTGCCCTGGCCGATGTGAACAGCTTCTATGCCAGCTGTGAACGTGTTTTCCGCCCGGATTTGAAAGGAAAGCCGATAGTCGTCCTGAGCAACAACGACGGGAATGTAATCGCTCGCAGTGCCGAGGCGAAGCCCTGGATCAAAATGGGAACTCCGTGGTTTCAGATAAAAAACGAAAGATACCCGGAAAAAATATATGCGTTTTCAAGTAATTATGAACTTTACGCCTCGATATCGGCGCGCGTGATGAACTGCCTGGAGGAACTGGCCCCCAGGGTGGAACAGTATTCAATTGATGAGATGTTCCTCGACCTGACCAGCGTGGAGCACTGTATGGGGCTTGAGGACTTCGCCCGGCAGCTGCGTCAGCAGGTGTATGACTGTACCCGCCTGACCATTGGCGTGGGCGCCGGACCAACGAAAACCCTCGCAAAATCAGCCCAGTGGGCCTCAAAAGAGTGGAAACAGTTTCATGGCGTACTCGCTCTGACCAGGGGAAATCCGCAAAGGACGCGGAAACTGCTTTCACTGCAGCCGGTTGAAGAAATCTGGGGGGTGGGTAACCGTATTGCACGCAAGCTAAATGTGCTGGGCATAAAAACCGCGCTCGATCTGGCTCTGACGAACCCGGCCTTCATCCGCAAAAATTTTTCTGTCGTCCTTGAGCGAACGGTACGGGAACTGAACGGGGAAAGCTGCCTTTCGCTTGAGGAAGCCCCTCCGACGAAACAGCAAATTGTCTGCAGCCGCAGTTTTGGCGTGAAGATCACGGAGTACGAGTCACTCCGTCAGGCTATCTGTCAGCACGCAGAGCGGGCCTCTGAAAAACTGCGTAAAGAGCACCAGTATTGCCGGCATATTTCCGTTTTCATCAAAACGTCTCCGTTCGCCATTAAAGAGCCTTACTACGGCAACGTGGCTACGGAAAAACTTCTTACACCCACTCAGGACACCAGGGACATCATTGCAGCCGCTACAACGGCTCTGGAGCGTATCTGGAGGGATGGGCACCGGTATGCCAAAGCCGGAGTTATGCTGAATGACTTCACCGGCTCCGGAGTTTCGCAGCTGCAACTGTTCGACGAACGCCCGCCACGCCCTCACAGTGCTGAGCTGATGAGGGTTCTGGACGGGATCAACAACTCAGGGCTGGGTAAAGTATGGTTTGCGGGGCGGGGTATGGCCCCGGAATGGCAGATGAAACGGGAGATGCTTTCTCCTGCTTATACGACACGATGGTCAGATATTCCTGCAGCGAAACTGGCGTGAAACCATGGCGATTTCACCGTGAAATTCTCAACCTAAACTGCCTAATTACAATAAGTTAGATGTGAAATCGCCATGGCGAAATTATTGACTCAAATTTCTGTCAAGGACTTCGTTGATAGCCTTGTCCAGTTCATCCTGAATCACTTTTGACATACGGCTAAACTCATAAGTCAGCGTGCGCCCTTTCACACGCTTACGCGCGAACTTGTCCTTTTCTTCAAAAGACCAGAGTGGGGAAACCACTGACTTTTCCTTGGGAGATGGATCTATCAATGCCTGAGATGCCTGAGAAATCAGCTTCAGAATACTGGCTTTCTGTTCGTCTTCTGGTCGCTCGCCATCACTCAAAATTGCATCGAGCTGAGCTGATACAGACTGAATGAGTTCTTCAGGCGTTAATCCCTTTTCACCGAGTTTTTCATTAACTTCTAAAAGAAGTTTATAATCACTAAACGATAGCTCCGACTGAACCGGGAACAGAGAAATTAAGTCTTGCGGTACGGCCGCCGCCTGCAGCGCCCTGGTAACTTTAGCCTGAGATAATCCCTCCAGTTCAGCAATTTCCTTTTGATTAAATCCGGACTCTTTAAGAGCGATCAATCTCAGACCAATCTCCCGAAGATTATGTTCTTTAGCTGTCTGGATATCTTTAGCCAGTTGGCGAGCTTCATCAGCTGATAAATGTTCTTCGGTAACCATTACATCAAGGCCTGTACGGACAAAAATTGCTGAGGCTCGCCGTCTTGAACCATCCAGTATCTCAATCCTTTCACTTTGCTTAATACCAATACAGGGAAAGAACTGCTGAAACTTAATCGTCTGGATAATGGATTTCAGAGACTCCCTGGTCAGTGCAAGTTGATCTCTTCCATTGTTTTCCTGGTTTACGAAGGTCTTACTTTCAACTTCAGATGCAGGCACCCGAACAAACCTGAACGTTACCTTCCTGCCGGTTTTTAAGGTAAATACCTGACTTCTACCGGTGTCAGCCATTTCGAGCATTGACGCCTGAGTATTTAACTGTCTGCCGATGGTTTTTCTTTTCTCATTCGACATCACATACCTCCGTTAGTACGAATGAACTCGATGCGATCAAAGACTGCCTTCGCAAAGTCTTCCGCTGCTGATTTTGCGCTTTTTAGTGCCTCTGTACTTCCATCATAGGTTGCTGGATTTGCTGAAATAACTGTGTCAAAAGTCTCCCCACAACGTTCGAAACCATCCAGTCTTGGCAGAACCATGTCTAGCATATCGGCACCGAAAACCTCTTTGGCCTGACTATGGCAAATTTTGTGATCAGACTTGTTCAGGATCTTGGACATGAAGCCGACATTACCGATGAGATTGCAGGTGTGCCCATCCATTTCGATGGAATCTATGAGGGCAGGGAGGCTGGCCACAAACTTCAGGGAAGAATGAAAATCAACCGTCGCCGGTGGAAGAGGGGTCAACATCAGGTCTGCCGCCCCAATGCAGTTTTTCAGGAACGCATCAAGGTGAGGACCACTATCAAGGAAAATAAAGTCGTAGTCATGCTGGAGCTTGTCGATAATGTTCTCTTTAAGCACCGCATGAATATTTTTCCCTGGCAGATGTTCTTCACACAATCCCTTCCAGCCTTCAGCAAGGAATGCATCGTCAATGGAAGCGGGGATTACATCAACACCAGGGATAATAGACGGTACTATAAAATCGGAAAGTAATTCTTCACGAGACACGTTCTGGAGCATGGCCTGAGCAGCCGTATTTTCAACCAAGCCCACTGAATTCTCATGGCTCAGGAACATTGTCAGAGATGCCTGCGGATCGAAATCGATGGCCAGAATACGCAGGTCTTCGAACAGAAGCTGAGGATGAGCTCGAAAAGCATGTGATAATGAAGCGGTAGAAACTGTCTTGGAACCACCACCTTTAAGATTACATACAAAAATCGTAAAGGCTTTATCGAAGCGATCCCTGTACTTCGGTACTTTACGATGGTTATACAGATCGATGACATTCTGAATCGTCATCGCGTATTTCATCGTATTACCAGAAGGTTTCTTTTTAAAAATGTAGCCACCGGCTTCCATTTCGGACACAGCATACTCAACACTGCCTTTACTGAGCTTAGGCAGCTTATACAGAGCGGCTTTGCTGTATTCCTGATAGAACTCGGTAAGCTTCAATTCCTCTTTTTGCTGTCGGATACTTTCGCTCAAAGATGTCAGAAGCTTACCTGCACGTGTAGCGACTTTCCGTAACTGCTCAATATTGTCCATTTATCACCTCATGACGTTTTTTGTCATTTTGAACAAAAAGTGTCATGTTGCAAGAAAAAAATCATATTGTTTTGATTTCGCTCTCAACAGAAGGGGGATGAAGCTCGACGGGCGTGCTACTAAATCACACTGCAGCAACACGCAGACGCACTTTTGACCATCAACAGCAACTCATACAAAAGGGCTTTGAGAAAGGTATTCAACTTGCAAGACAGGAGAGTCATTCAGAAGGATTCTGATTTTAGTTACGACCAGTGCAATGCTGAGCCTTATGTATCAGCGCTCGCCGCAGCCATGTAACCGAGCGTAGCGAGCGAACTGGCGAGGAAGCGAAGAGGAACCGTTCCGGCAGATAGCTCTTACGCTCAGCACAAGAAGAGTTTTCCATCCTCTGTGGGAAACAGGTCAACTTTAATGGACGCTCCGGACTATGGGAAACAGGTCAACTTCGCGGACGGCCCGGACTATGGGAAACAGGTCAACTTCACGGGCGGCCGGGAGTGTGGGGAACAGGTCAACTTCGCGGACGGCCCGGATTATGGGAAACAGGTCAACTTCGCGGGCGGCCGGGACTGTGGGAAACAGGTCAACTTTGCAGACGGCCCGGACTAAGGGAAACAGGTCAGCTTCTCGGACGGCCCGGACTATGGGAAACAGGTCAACTTCTCGGACGGTCGGGAGTGTGGGAAACAGGTCAACTCCGCGTACGGCCCGGACTGTGGGAAACAGGTCAACTTTGCAGACGACCGGGACTGTGGGAAACAGGTCAACTTTGCAGACGACCGGGACTGTGGGAAACAGGTCAACTCCGCAGACAGCCGCGATTGCGGGAAACAGGTCAAGTTAGGCAAGCACTATGGGAAACACAGCAAGTTCAGTATCCCCCCATATGTCAGCAACAAACTAAGGGGGGAGGAAATAAAAATTACAGACTATTGTTTTTTATCAAGAAAATTAAACAGCAAGCGACCATCTTCTTCAGTGGTATATGTTACCTTTAATGGCGTCTTCTCATTAATTTTCTTCAGAGCAGGTTCCAGGAAGGTACGCTTCATTTCAGCAATATTGTTTTTCTGCGAGGCAGGGAGCATAAACCTTTCACATAACCAGTCATGTGTGGTGATCCAGACACCAGTGCTCCGGAACTGACACAGGCTTTCATAAAGCCGGATGACACGAACACTATTAAGCTGGCCACAGTCATAGAGAGAATAGGTAGTGAACTGGGAGGTTAAGCCGACCAGGAATGGCATGACCTTGTAGTTAAATTCAATCTGCCAGGAACCCCGGCCTCGCTTCATTCCTGCTTCAGCCAGCCACGGACGTTTAACTTCTTCAAACTCACCTTCTTTTGGATAAAAGGTAACCGTTGATTCGCCCAGAGCATTTACCCCAGCCTTCACATCACGACTGGCGACAGACGTAGCGACATTGAAGTATTTGACGTAATCGGAAACGCTGATTTTGAAGAGCGGCAATACGTCAGAGTCATCTTCCTGGCTGTCATTAAAATAGGCCTGCATGAGGCATAACCACAGCACACGTTTTGCCTGAAGAGGCAGGTAATATGCAGCTTCGGTCAATTCGTTAGATTGCTTTATACTGGCGCGTTTTTTAAACGTTTTAGTAGCTGGCAAGAGTGCTTGAGTATCCATTTCAATGCCTATGGGTAAATTTTTACCCACCCATAATGACAGTGAAAACAGAAATTGCAAGCTATCGCGATACTTATCCACCGGAAAAATCTGCACTTTATCCACAAGTGGATAATTGAGAACTGAACTTGACCTCTTTCCCATAGCTTGTTGATGCGTATCCCATAGCTTGTTGACACAAAACCCACTGATACGTGATTAATTTCCCATATTATGTTTACCAGTTGCCCATACAGGCCCCCTCTCAGGCCGCACTGTACGCGGCTTTCAGGCTCCCTAAAAGATGTAAAATAAAGAAAAAGAATAAAAAAGTACTTTATAAAAATATGCCCGTGGATAAGTGGATAACCCCGAGGGGAGGTGATTTTTCAGGCATTGAGCGTAAGCAGAATTTATAAGTTTTGTTCCCTGGTGCTTCCTCGCTCACTCGGGGCTTCGCCCTGTCGCTCGACTGCGGCGAGCACTGCTGGCTCGATCATATCCGTGGCCGGAAGATACTACTCCTCCCCCGAGTCGCTCTCCAGAGCCGGCTACAGCGAGACAACCCGCACGAAGATTTCTATCGTCCCTGCAGACATATTCGAATCGTTTTT
>NC_011740.1:4500000-4588711 GCF_000026225.1 Escherichia fergusonii ATCC 35469 | reverse complement strand
AGTATTTAGTGACCTAAGTCAATAATTTTTTAGTTTTGTCACTTTACGTAATTAGTTCACAACATGCTGGGTGTTCTGCGACATTCAACCAACAAAAGCAACAATCACTACTTGCAGGCAGGGTATAAAGCTAAAAAAATCCTAAAATATGCGTTTTTATTTGGCGATGTTTTTTTCAATATCGTGCAGTAAACGATGCAACATTGCTGTATCTCGTTGTCCTAATAGCCCCAGTCGCTGTTGCAACCATTCCACCAGTTTTACGTCATCAGCCACGTCTAATGTTGATAAAAGCCGCATCACACGCGTGCGTAATGCAGTCAGCTGATGTTCATCACTCATGTCGAGGGCTTTAATGGGTTGTTGCATTAAGTTTGCTAATTGATAGCAGTAGACCATTACTGCCTGACCCAAATTTAACGAAGGGTAATCTGCCACCATTGGCACACCAGTGAGAATATCTGCCAGAGCCAACTCTTCATTCGTCAGACCTGAATCTTCCCGGCCAAAAACCAGTGCTACATGATTCATCCATGACGATTTTTCCTCCAACAAAGGCACCAGTTCTGTTGGCGTCGCGTAGTAATGAAACTTCGCCCGGCTTCGTGCCGTGGTTGCAATAGTAAAATCCACGTCCTGTAACGCTTCAGCAAGACTCGAAAAAACCGCAATATTATCAATAATATCTCCCGAGCCGTGAGCAACCCAACGCGTGGCGGGTTCGAGATGAGCCTGGCTATCGACGATACGCATCTCATGAAATCCCATCGTTTTCATCGCCCGTGCTGCCGCACCAATATTTTCCGCTCTGGCAGGCGCAACCAGAATAATTGTTAATCGCATAGTGTTGCTCTTTTACTCTTTGCCCTGGCAAACAAGCGTAAATGTCAGCTTATTACGCAGCGCGAATTTACAAAATTTTAACGAAAAACACGTTAAAAGCATTTCACATTTAGTAAAAAACGCTAAACTGTTTCTTGACGTTACCACCGCTTTTTATGTTAACAAAAGCTGTATATCCTCATGTTTATTTAGGATAATTTAATTTAGAATGAATCGCACTAATTGGATTCACTGCATTTATTAGTTAGTACGTGCAACTAGTTGGAATATTGAAAAATTGTGATGAAAGCTAACATTTAGCTACAAGCATTTCACCAAACTGTTAACGTGCTACAATTGAACTTGATATATGTCAACGAAGCGTAGTTTTATTGAGTGTCCGCTACGTCTTAGCCTGTTATGTTGCTGTTAAAATGGTTAGGATGATAGCCGTTTTTGACACTGTCGGGTCCAGAGGGAAAGTACCCACGACCAAGCTAATGATGTTGTTGACGTTGATGGAAAGTGCATCAAGAACGCAATTACGTACTTTAGTCATGTTACGCCTGACATGTTAATTTGCGACATGCAGCAGGCAGGTCAGGGACTTTTGTACTTCCTGTTTCGATTTAGTTGGCAATTTAGGTAGCAAACATGCAGACCCCGCACATTCTTATCGTTGAAGACGAGTTGGTAACACGCAACACGTTGAAGAGTATTTTCGAAGCGGAAGGCTATGATGTTTTCGAAGCGACAGATGGCGCGGAAATGCATCAGATCCTCTCTGAATATGACATCAACCTGGTGATCATGGATATCAATTTACCCGGGAAGAACGGTCTTCTGTTAGCACGTGAGCTGCGTGAGCAAGCTAACGTTGCTCTGATGTTCCTGACTGGCCGCGATAACGAAGTCGATAAAATTCTCGGCCTCGAAATCGGTGCAGACGATTACATCACCAAACCGTTTAACCCACGCGAACTGACTATCCGTGCTCGCAACCTGCTGTCTCGTACCATGAATCTGGGTACTGTCAGCGAAGAACGTCGTAGCGTTGAAAGCTACAAGTTCAACGGTTGGGAACTCGATATCAACAGCCGCTCCTTGATCGGCCCTGATGGCGAGCAGTACAAATTGCCGCGTAGCGAGTTCCGCGCCATGCTTCACTTCTGCGAAAACCCTGGCAAAATTCAGTCTCGTGCTGAACTGCTGAAGAAAATGACCGGCCGTGAACTTAAGCCGCACGACCGTACCGTAGATGTGACAATTCGTCGTATTCGTAAGCACTTCGAATCTACGCCGGATACCCCGGAAATCATCGCCACTATCCACGGCGAAGGCTACCGCTTCTGCGGTGACCTGGAAGATTAATGACCTTCCTTTTGAATCAGTAAAAACGGCGCTCCCGGCGCCGTTTTTTATTGCCTGAAAAAATCTATTTCCAGATCCGTAATTCATCGCTCATATCTGTGTGTGCGATTTTCGCATTCTTCATTTTGGGCAGAGAAAGTGCATACCAGTCGATATGCCGTGTTACAAACATCATCCCCCCTAAGGCTAATAACAGTACGCTGGTTCCGAGCAATAACGCACTGTCTTCAGAACGTAATAGCGCCCACATAACACCATCGAGCATTAATAGCGCCAGTGTAAATACCAGACTAACGCGCCAACCTTTCAGCACTGCCTGAAGATAAACGCCATTCATCAATGCTCCGACCAGGCTTGCGACAACCCACGCCAGAGTAAATCCAATATGTTCTGCTAACGCCAGCAACAGCAGATAGAACATGACTAACGACAAACCAACCAACAGATATTGCATCGGGTGCAATCGCTGTTCCGTTGTGGTTTCGAATACGAAAAAAGCCATAAAGGTAAGAGAAATCAACAAAATGGCATATTTTGTTGCCCGGTCAGTTAGCTGATATTGATCTGCAGGTGTTGCGACGGCAACACTAAATGACGGTAATTGAAGCCATTGAATTTTATCGGCTTTTGATAAACGCTCCCCCAGATTATTGGCAAACCAACTACTTTGCCATTGTACGTGGAATCCTGATGCACTGACTTCACGTTGTGAAGGTAAAAAATCGCCTAAAAAACTGGGGTGTGGCCAGTTGCTGGTTAGCGTCATTTCACTATTGCGCCCGGTAGGCACAACGGAGAAACTGCCCGTTCCACTCAGGCTCAACGACATTGCCAAACTGAGGTTCTCATCAAGCGAAAACCCCTCTGGCAACGGAATATGTACGCCAGACGAGTGATCCTGCAATCCAGTGCCAGGTTCAACACTCAAGGTATTACCATTGATCTGCGGTGCTTTAACAAGGCCTATTCCCCTGGCATCGCCCACACCAACCACAATAAATGGTCTTCCAAGAGTAATATTGGGTTTATTCAGTTCACTTAACCGCGCCGTGTCAAAGTCTGCTTTCATCGATAAATCGCTGTGCCATACTTGCCCGGAATAAATACCAATTTTGCGTTCTTCAACATTCTGATTGCCATCAACCATCAACGATTCAGGTAACCAGAAATGTATAAAACTACGCTTGCGTTCAACCTCTTTGTCATCCTCAAGTACGGTGTACAACTCTGTAACCGGAATCGCGATGAGCGGACCAACAACTTTTTGCGAACCACTGGTACTTTGTCGAATCGAATCTTCAACATTACTCAGGTAATGGGCTCGTTCAGTGACCACCAGGCGGATCATCGACAACGGAATCAGTAACAACAAAATAGCGCCACTTAACGTGACAATTTTCCACAACAATGGGGATCTCAACATAACCTTCTCCTTTGCAAGGCTTGCAGAATAAAAAGGTTATGTGCAGAGAATTTGAAGTTATGTGAAGTAACGGTGAAGTGATAACGAAGCCAGTACGCCACCTTCAGCCACATTTTGCAGAGTGACATCACCTTTCAGTAAGCGGGCAACCTCTCTGACAAATGCCAGCCCCAACCCACTACTTTTCAGGCCATTTTCACGCGGTAATGAGTAGAAACGCTCGAAAATACGGGGCAATGCGTAGTCAGGAATGCCGTACCCCGTATCTTGTATATTCAATGTCACACTATTTTCCTGGGCGAAAGCGCTAAGAATGATAGTGCCGTTTTCTGGCGTAAAATCGATAGCATTATCCAGCAAATTCCCCGTTGCCTGCTCCAGCAAAGCGGGGTCTGCTAACACCCAATAATCAGATGGAAGTATTTCTAAAGTGATTTTCTTCGCCGCCAGTTGCACCGCACGCGCCTCAGTAACTTGCTTAAACAGAGCATCGACATTGACCGGGGAAAAAGTCACCTCCTGCCGATTTTCCAGCCGTGCCTGACGCAGTAAGGTCTCCACCAACGTCTGCATTCTGGCATTTTGCGTCAGAATGTTTTCTGTAAAGCGAGTCACTATTTCTGGTGGTGGCCCTTCACGCAAAATTTCTGCCGCGCCACGAATGGCTGCCAGCGGACTTTTTAGCTCATGTGTTAATGCATAAACATATTGTTCAATATAGTTTTTCCCCTCCAGCTTCACGCGCATGCTTTCCAGTGCCTGTGCCAGTTTTCGCAATTCACTACTGCCTAATTCCGGTAAAGGCACGGGATTATTTTCAGTAATAGAGTCAGCATAATTTGTCAGCCGGGCAATTGAGCGATTTATCCACCAGATCATCGCGCCCCCTATCACCAGCGCAATCCCCAGTAATAGTGCACTCGCCCAGAGGATGCGGCGCTCGCTGCGCTTAATGACAGGCGCCATTGCCGCGTTTGGCTTGCCTACACTCAGTACACCAATGAGCCGCGTACCATCCATAACAGGTGCGGCGACATACATCACTGAACTTTCGGGATTAGCAGGATTTTGCAGGGTGCTACGCGCGCCGTATTGCCCTCGCAACGTCAGCCAGACATCATTCCAGCGGGAATAATCCTCACCTTGCGCTTTACGGGCAGAATCAAATAACACACGACCTTGTGCATCGGTCATATAAACATGGTACTCATTACGTACCTTGTTGATACCATCAATACTGGCGCGAAACGGACGATCCTGCAGTTGGGTAAAAGCCTGTGCCAGCTGCCCATGTGCCGGATCACCGGAAAGAATATCCTCTTTCGCAAGTGCTGCCAGAAGTGTGGCGGTATCTATCAGTGTTCCTTCGGTAGCCCGCCGCACGCCAGGTTTTATTTCCTGAACGAAAATCGACAACACAAACCACGCGGCAACGGCAACAATGAGAAAGTAGCCAAGCAGCAATCGCATTCCAATGCGCATCAGGCGCTCCCCAGACTGTATCCCATTCCGCGATGTGTATTGATTGGTGAAAGTGCCGGGTTAATTGCCCGTAACTTAGCGCGTAGCGTTTTAATATGGGTATCTACCGTTCGGTCAAAAGTATCCTGTGCATCCGCCCAGACTTTATCCATCAACTGCTGGCGTGACCAGACACGGCCTGGCGACATAATCAGTGTTTTTAACAGTAAAAATTCATAGCGCGTGAGCTGCAATGGAGTATCACACCAGCTTATCTGTGCAGCGGGTTCGTTCAGCTCAAACTGACCACAGCGGATAACAGGCGAAGGTGCAGAAAATTTCTTTACCCGCCGCAGCAGCGTTCGCACTCTGGCGCAGACTTCGCGGGGTGAGAATGGTTTTGCAACATAATCATCGGCACCGATTTCCAGCCCCAGCAGGCGATCCACTTCATCACTACGGGCGGTCAGGAAAAGAATGGGCAGCGCCGGATGGCGCTCCAGCAGCTGACGGCATAACTCAAATCCACTGATATCGGGCAAACCAACATCGAGAATAGCGACATCCGGCACTTGAAAATGCGCTTTTTCCAGAGCAGGCAATCCCCGCTCAAAAGCCTCAACAAGAAATCCTTCTTGAGTAAGCATGTAGATCAACGTGTCGGCGATCCCTTGCTCATCTTCCACTAACCAGACCCGGACTTGTTGCATCGCATTACTCGCTTATTGCCGCCACGGCATCACAGGTACTGCGCTAATCGCATTTTTTGGTGAGCCATCGACCACTTTGTCGGAGTAGGCCAGATAAGCTAGCGCATTACGTTTGGCGTCATAGAAACGCACCACCTGTAAGGATTTAAACAGTAACGATGTGCGTTTCTTAAACACTACCTCGCCCTGGGCTTTGCCGTTTTTAATTCTGTCGCTCAACTCAATCGGCCCGACCTGCTGGCAGGAGATTGCTGCATCAGATGTATCTTCCGCCAGCCCCAGCCCTCCCTTAATTCCCCCTGTTTTCGCCCGACTGACATAGCAAGTGACATTTTTCACTTCCGGATCATCAAACGCCTCGACAACAATTTTGTGATCCGGGCCGATCATCTTGAACACTGTATCAACTGAACCAATTTGTTCTGCATGTGCTGCGTGGCCGATAAAAGCCAGCAAAGACGCCATGATTAAATGCTTATATTTCATATTGTTACCATCTCTAAAAATCTGAATGAATAAATTCACGCCATTTTAAAAGAAATTTTTTATAGATCACATAATTACCAGAATTATCTTGTGATGAATCAGCAAGAGCATTTAAAAGCAAAAAAAACACTGAATGCTAAAATAGCAAAAAATGCTATTATCCATTTACCTGATGTCAGGTACTCGTTGTTTAAAGGATGAGGATATTTTATGGATCAGGCCGGCATTATTCGCGACCTCTTAATTTGGCTGGAAGGTCACCTGGATCAACCGTTGTCACTCGATAATGTGGCGGCGAAAGCAGGTTATTCCAAGTGGCATCTGCAAAGAATGTTTAAGGATGTCACGGGCCATGCGATTGGCGCGTATATCCGTGCCCGTCGTTTATCGAAATCTGCTGTTGCGCTTCGCCTGACTGCACGTCCGATTCTGGACATCGCACTGCAATACCGTTTCGACTCTCAACAAACTTTTACCCGCGCATTCAAGAAGCAGTTTGCCCAGACTCCTGCGCTGTATCGTCGTTCTCCAGAATGGAGTGCGTTTGGTATTCGCCCACCGCTGCGTTTAGGTGAATTCACCATGCCAGAGCACAAATTTGTGACGCTGGATGACACGCCACTGATCGGCGTCACGCAAAGTTACTCCTGCTCGCTGGAAGAAATCTCCGATTTCCGCCACGAAATGCGCTATCAGTTCTGGCACGATTTCCTGGGTAATGCTCCGGCGATTCCGCCAGTGCTTTACGGTCTGAACGAAACGCGTCCAAGCCAGGAGAGAGATGACGAACAGGAAGTGTTTTACACCACTGCTTTGCCTCAGGATCAAGCAAACGGCTATGTGCAGGCGGGGTATCCGGTACTGTTGCAGGGCGGCGAATATGTAATGTTTACCTACGAAGGTCTGGGAACAGGCGTACAGGAATTTATCCTGACGGTTTACGGCACTTGTATGCCTACACTGAATCTCACGCGCCGTAAAGGTCAGGATATTGAGCGATACTACCCGGCAGAAGATGCCAAAGCGGGGGATCGCCCGATGAATCTACGCTGCGAATTGCTGATTCCTGTCCGTCGTTAACGCTGTAACTCATCTAACGCAGGGGCATCCAGATGTGAGACGTCCCCTGCGGTTTCTACTACCCAACCTGACGCCAGCCACTGGCTTTCCTGATAGTCCACGCGCGAAATAGAACAGTTACGCAGACGTAAGCGACGCTCTGCCCATGCAGGTAAACCCAGAATGGTACTCACCAGACATCCCAACGCGATACCATGACTCACCAGTAAAGGTCGGCTTCCCTGCGGCAGCTCCAGGCAAGACGCCAGTGCGGAATGCATACGCTCACTTAATTCCAGCATTGATTCCCCTTGTGGGATCCGGCCATCCTTGGTGCCATTGACCAGCTGGCGACGCCAGTTTTCTTCTTCTTCGGTGAGTGAATCGATATTTCTTGTTTCCAGTACACCCATATTTAATTCACGCAGACGAGGATCAAGGAGAATATCGCAGCCGCAGGCCTGGGCGATGATTTCCGCCGTGCGGCGGGTGCGCCCTAAATCGCTACTGATGATATGCGTAATGCCAAGCTCTTTGGCACGGGTCGCCACCTGCATCGCCTGTTGCTCACCTTTGGCAGTCAGCGGGCTGTCAGACTGGCCCTGAATACGTCGCTCGGCGTTCCACTGCGTTTCACCGTGGCGGACTAGGTATACCTGTAACATGCTTTTTTTCCGTATACTGCTGTAACGTTAATTTTCTGAGTAATGCTGATTATGCACCAAGTTGTCTGTGCGACCACCAATCCCGCTAAAATTCAGGCCATTCTGCAGGCATTTCACGAGATCTTCGGCGAAGGATCCTGCCATATTGCATCCGTTGCCGTCGAGAGCGGTGTACCGGAACAGCCCTTTGGCAGTGAGGAAACGCGCGCTGGCGCACGAAATCGGGTGGCAAATGCTCGCTGTTTACATCCAGAGGCTGATTTTTGGGTGGCGATTGAAGCGGGGATTGATGGCGACAGCACCTTCAGTTGGGTGGTGATTGAAAACGCCAGCCAGCGTGGCGAAGCGCGTTCGGCAACTTTGCCGTTGCCTGAGGTGATTCTGGAGAAAGTGCGTGAAGGCGAGGCGCTCGGCCCCGTGATGTCGCGTTATACCGGCATTGATGAAATTGGCCGTAAAGAAGGTGCAATCGGCGTATTTACCGCCGGGAAGCTCACTCGCGCCAGCGTCTATCACCAGGCGGTGATCCTGGCGCTGAGTCCGTTTCATAATTCCGTGTATCAGTGATCTTTCAGCAACACCTCTTCCAGCCACTGGCGCAGCTCGACAGGCGCGGCTTTCAGACTGTTAGATCCACGCGTAATCGTCGCGATGCCAGCGCCGAGTTCATTTTTCAACTCACGCTGGCTCATTTCGCCGCGCAACAGCTCTTCGACAATACGCACGCGAGTCCCCAACGCTTCGCGCTCATCTGGCGTCAGCATCAGGTTTAACAACGGTAAATGGAGATCGTTTTGGTAGGCATTCTTAAGCAGGTCGACAAAACGTAACCACTCCTGGTGACGCTGTTCTGCCATCGCTGCTGAATAGGGTGATTGTTGGGCCATAATATGTCGCCATTGTTAGCGGGGGAAGCAAAATGCCTCCCCCGGTTGTACTCGCTAAAGAGTACGATAGCATATCATAAACGTGCGGATCAGTAACGACGTCCCCATTCCGTGGCGCTCATCAACGTTGGTTTATCCCCCATGAAATAGCGGTAGTAAGCGTCATAAGCCAGCACGTTCTTCACATAACCGCGCGTCTCAGAGAACGGAATACTCTCGACAAATGCCACTGCGTCGATTCGACCAGCGCTGTTGCCAAGCCAGGTGCGCACTCGTCCAGGTCCGGCGTTATAAGCTGCTGAGGCGAAAATACGGTTATTGCCAAACTGCTGATAAACATATTGCAGGTAACTGGTGCCGATGTTGATGTTCGTTTCCGGATCCAGCAATTGCCCAGGGCTGCTGTAGCCAGGAATAGAGAACATCTTCACCGTATGGGTCGCCGTACCAGGCATAATCTGCATCAGCCCGCTGGCCCCTACCGGTGACTTCACTTTCGGATTCCAGGCGCTCTCCTGACGGGCAATCGCCATCGCATAGCTTTGCGGGATCTCCTTACCGCTGGTGTAACGTTTGAAAAAATCGTTGTAGGCCAGCGGGAATCGTTCTTCCAGATGATCCCACAACTTCCCGGCGATCGTCGCCTGAACGCTGAGATCCCACCATTGGTTGTTGAAAGCATACCGTGCCAGCTGTGCCTGCTCTGTTTTTGACTTGCTCTTCACCAGATTGGCCCACTCGCTACGCGCGGTGTTATCGAGATTCCAGTACATCAACTCGCGCACGCGCGCCATCTCCGGCCCCTGAGTCAGGGTGCTGTCAACATTCTGCGGCGCTTTATCAATCTTCAGCTCATACTCTTCGCCGATGCGCTGTGCAGCAACCATTGGGTAGAAACCACGCTGTTGCATGAGTTGATGCAGAATCTCTTTCGCTTCAGCTTCACGTCCGCGTTCCAGCAATAAATCGGCCTGCCAGTAACGCCATTCATCTTTCTCTTTCGCTTCCATCGGCAAACGCGCCAGCCAGGTATTCAGTCCACGCCGATCGCCAGTGCCAAGCGCCATCCGTACTCGGCGTTCAATCAACGAGGTGGATTGCGAGCGCATAATGGCGTCATCGCGCCATTTCGCCTGCTCGTCGGTGACATCGTTGCCCATCAAACGCCAGGCGACGATATCGCGCAGTTCCTGAATCTGATCTTCATTAAGCTGCTGTGCCTGGGCAAGCGACGGGATCATCAGCCGTGCATTTTCAGCATCCTGCCGCGCCACGCTGGCAAACGCCACCGCCGCCATTTGACGGGTAAAATCGGTCGCGCCGGTTGTACGTGCGAAGGTCAGTACTGTATTAGGGTTGTTCGCCAGTGAAATGATTGCCGAGGCGATAGTCTGGTAATCGGCAGGCATCTGCCCTGCCAGTACTGTCACCAGGCCTGTGTTACCCGCTTTCATCGCCAGACGGATACGCTCTAAATACGCCAGCGGATCTTGTTTACCTGACGCACGCCAGACGCTAAATAACTTGTCACAGGCGTTAGGCTGGCTCTTGCCGGTTAGCCACAACTCTTTCGCCCCTTGCCAGGCTTCTTCACTCTGCCCGGTGTTCCATTTCGCATAGTAGTAATTACATTGCGCTTCGGTAGTTCCTGGCTTTTCCGGGCTAAAGGCTAACAAACCACGCCAGTCTTCACGCCGCGCCAGTTCATTGACGAAACGAGATTGTAGCGTGCGAGCGGGAGGAAGCGTGGGGTTAGCGCGAACAAAGTTAGTGACAGTGACCGCCGGTTGATTCATCAGATCATCGGTGATCTGGCGGTATTCCAGATAGGGATAAAGTGGATAATCCTTCAGTCCAGGCATCATTTGTTCGACCACATCCATTTGTCGATTATCCCAGGCCTGCTTAATTTGCGCGTAACGGCTACGCTGCTCATCCAGTGAGTCGGCTCGCGCCACGCTGCTGGCCGTCAGCAGACAGACACCGACAGCCAACAGCCGCCAGGTAACGTGTTTGGCTTTTTCCACAAGCGCATCCTCTAAGTGTCAATACATCAATACAGCGTCATGCCGCGTAATAGATTTATGCTAACCAGTCATTGCCGTTTACGCCACGTTACGGACACTTTTTTACTTTTACTGCGAGGGTGATCGACCGGCTGGGATTAGATAAGGAAACAGGCTACACTTCGCCTTTGAAAACTCATCATCACGATAAACATAGAGGCGAAGTCCAACGTGGCTCAATTCGTTTATACCATGCATCGTGTCGGCAAAGTTGTTCCGCCGAAACGTCATATTTTGAAAAACATCTCTCTGAGTTTCTTCCCTGGGGCAAAAATTGGTGTCCTGGGTCTGAACGGCGCGGGTAAGTCTACCCTGCTGCGCATTATGGCGGGCATTGATAAAGACATCGAAGGTGAAGCGCGTCCGCAGCCAGACATCAAGATTGGTTACCTGCCACAGGAACCTCAGCTGAACCCGGAACACACCGTGCGTGAATCCATTGAAGAAGCGGTTTCTGAAGTGGTTAACGCTCTGAAACGTCTGGATGAAGTCTATGCGCTGTACGCCGATCCGGATGCCGATTTTGACAAGCTGGCCGCTGAACAAGGCCGTCTGGAAGAGATCATTCAGGCTCATGACGGTCATAACCTGAACGTTCAGCTGGAGCGTGCGGCTGATGCGCTGCGTCTGCCGGACTGGGACGCGAAAATCGCTAACCTTTCCGGTGGTGAGCGTCGTCGCGTGGCGTTGTGCCGCCTGCTGCTGGAAAAACCAGACATGCTGCTGCTCGACGAACCGACCAACCACCTGGATGCCGAATCCGTAGCATGGCTGGAACGCTTCCTGCACGACTTCGAGGGCACCGTGGTGGCAATTACCCACGACCGTTACTTCCTCGATAACGTTGCAGGCTGGATCCTCGAACTTGACCGCGGTGAAGGTATTCCGTGGGAAGGTAACTACTCCTCCTGGCTGGAGCAGAAAGATCAGCGTCTGGCGCAGGAAGCTTCACAAGAAGCAGCGCGTCGTAAGTCGATCGAGAAAGAGCTGGAGTGGGTACGTCAGGGAACTAAAGGCCGTCAGTCGAAAGGTAAAGCACGTCTGGCGCGCTTTGAAGAGCTGAACAGCACCGAATATCAGAAACGTAACGAAACCAACGAACTGTTTATTCCACCTGGACCGCGTCTGGGCGATAAAGTGTTGGAAGTCAGCAACCTGCGTAAATCTTACGGCGATCGTCTGCTGATTGATGATCTGAGCTTCTCGATCCCTAAAGGGGCGATCGTCGGGATCATCGGTCCGAACGGCGCGGGTAAATCAACCCTGTTCCGTATGATCTCTGGTCAGGAACAGCCAGACAGCGGCACCATCACTTTAGGTGAAACGGTGAAACTGGCATCTGTCGATCAGTTCCGTGACTCAATGGATAACAGCAAAACCGTTTGGGAAGAAGTTTCCGGCGGGCTGGATATCATGAAGATCGGTAACACCGAGATGCCAAGCCGCGCCTACGTTGGCCGCTTTAACTTTAAAGGGGTTGATCAGGGTAAACGCGTTGGCGAACTCTCCGGTGGTGAGCGTGGTCGTCTGCATCTGGCGAAGCTGCTGCAGGTTGGCGGCAACATGCTGCTGCTCGACGAACCAACCAACGACCTGGATATCGAAACCCTGCGCGCACTGGAAAACGCCCTGCTGGAGTTCCCGGGCTGCGCGATGGTTATCTCGCACGACCGTTGGTTCCTCGACCGTATCGCCACGCACATCCTGGACTACCAGGATGAAGGTAAAGTTGAGTTCTTTGAAGGTAACTTTACCGAGTACGAAGAGTACAAGAAACGCACGCTGGGCGCAGACGCGCTGGAGCCGAAGCGTATCAAGTACAAGCGTATTGCGAAGTAATGCGTAAAATGCCGGATGCGGCGCGCCAGCATCGCATCCGGTAATAGTTAAATGATTAATGGGAGGCAAGTTCCCGGAAAAAGGCAGGATTTTCTTTAATTGTGGCAAGTACTTTTGCAGCCAATCCCGTAGGATTTCTTCGCTTCGATTCCCAGCTTTTAATGGTATCCACACTGGTTCCCAGAGCTTTTGCCATCTCACTTTGCGAAACGTTGAGTTGCTCACGAATAGCTTTAACATCCGCAATTTCGTAGCGGGTCACCCGTGCAGGTTCTTTTAAACCTTGTTTAATCTCGACAGCCTCTTCCAGAGAGGTTTTCAACTCATCAAAAAAACTCATTTTATACCTCACCTTTGAGCAGTTTCGTCAACTTCTTTAGTTGAGCTTTTTCCGTATCTGTCAGACTGTCTTTGGCATTCTTCGGATAGGCCATAATCAAATAAATAATCTCTTCCGTCGCCAGAAAGTAAATTATTCTGACACTGCCACTTTTTCCCTGTGAACCCGCAGCCATTCGGACTTTACGCAATCCACCAGTCTGCTGAATGAGATCACCTTTATCGGGAGTTCCGATGAGTTCTTTTTGCAATTCCTTTAATTCATCATCGGTTGCAATCTGCTTGATCTGACGCGTAAACATTGGCGTCTCTATAAATATTATCGCCTTGCCCATTACCCCTCCCTGGCAGGTACATTGTACACCAAAATGGAGTACTAAGTACACTTTTGAATCAGTAATATCACTCAACATCTTATAAAGATGATTATCCCTGCTCCCCCATCATCTCCCGCACCAGCTCCACACAGCGCAGGAAACGGCTGTCGTAATCGTCTTCTTCAACCCGCACAAATTCGATATTGTTCTCTTCCAGCATCTCCACCAGCAAGTTCTGGAACTCTTTGCGATCCACCGAACTGCCGAGACTGCGTAAACCATCCGCCACCCACGGCGTGTTGTTCTCCAGCAGAATCACCAGATCAAAACGGTATTCATCGATCAGCGCCTGTACGAACGGATGCTCGCGCCCTTCGTACTTTTTGCAGAACGCCTGAGTTGTCACAAAATCGGTGTCGATAAACGCCACTTTATTGGCATATTTTACTGCAAAATCAATATATTGAGCGTGTCCAAGCGCGATTTTATCGTAGTCGGAATACTGCAATGCAATCTCATCGCCGCCAAGATGCGAAAAGACATAATCGCGACCATATTCCCATGCACTGGTAGTGTTGAAGATATTAGCAAGTTTGTTTACCAGGGTGGATTTACCGCTCGATTCGCCGCCAAGGATCGCCACGGTGCGCACAAAGAACGGCTTCACTTCGGTAGGAATATATTCCCAGTAGCGGAACGGATTTTCGCGGATCTGCGCACCACTGATACTCATAAAAGTACGTTTCGGATCGACCAACACCGTTTCGATCCCCAGATGTTCCATATACTGCGGCGCGTCGGCTTCTTCCGAGGTGTAGATCAGATCCGGCTGGATCCCTTTTTCAGCCATAAACTTTTTGATGCCGTTGCTCCACACATCCCAGCCATGCGGATACGGCTCCATGCCCTCTTCGTTGAAGGCATGAATGCGAATATTTTTCTGATATTTAAAAGTTTGCAATAACCAGCGCAGACGATCCGGCACCGTGGGCTGCTGCGACATGGCGCTATCTTCGAACAACGCGCGGTCGCGGGTATCGTCAAAGCCCATAATGATATGCAGCTCGTCAACCTGACTACAGGCACGCTGGATAAGGTAGATATGTCCGGTATGCAGCGGGTAAAACTTACCGAATACAACACCAATAGTTTTCTTCTGCCGGGGAAATTCAAGTCCCAAATAACGGTGCAACGCCTCCAGCTTTTGCGCGCTGGGGCTTTTAATTTTGGCATTCAGTAACTGGCTTAAATACCCTTTGGTCATACCGCTGGCATCAGCCACCTGCTGTAGCGTACAGCCCTGTTGCTTGATGGCAGTTTTCAGATAATCAAATGACGACATATCTCCCTCCGTATCTCTCATTATAAGTCGTCGAACACGCTAAGCGCGTCGGAGAGTTTTTTAACGCCAAAAATCTGCATCCCTTCCGGCGCTTTTTTCGGCACGTTGGCTGCCGGAACAATCGCCCGCCGAAAACCATGTTTCGCCGCTTCAGAAATCCGCTCCTGGCCGCTGGGCACCGGGCGGATCTCCCCTGCCAGCCCGACTTCACCAAACACCACCAGATCCTGCGGTAGCGGTCTGTCGCGCAGGCTGGAAACCATCGCCAGTAGTAACGCTAAATCGGCACTGGTTTCCGTCACCTTCACGCCGCCGACCACGTTCACAAATACATCCTGATCGGCCATTTGCAACCCACCGTGACGGTGCAGCACCGCCAGCAGGATTGCCAGACGGTTTTGCTCCAGCCCCACTGCCACGCGGCGCGGATTCGCCATCATCGAGTGATCGACCAGCGCCTGGATCTCCACCAGCAGCGGACGCGTTCCTTCCCACACCACCATCACTGAGCTGCCGGAGGTCACTTCATCGCCGCGACTTAAGAAAATTGCCGAAGGGTTACTGACTTCACGCAGCCCCTGCTCGGTCATCGCAAATACGCCCAGTTCATTTACCGCGCCGAAGCGGTTTTTATGGCTGCGCAGGGTGCGGAAACGGGAGTCGGCATCGCCGTCCAGAAGCACCGAGCAGTCGATACAGTGTTCCAGCACTTTAGGGCCTGCCAGCGAACCATCTTTGGTTACGTGCCCCACCATGACAATCGCCACGCCACGCGTTTTGGCGAAGCGCGTCAGATAAGCCGCCGTTTCACGCACCTGCGCCACGCTGCCAGGTGATGATTGTACATCCGCCATATGCATCACCTGGATGGAGTCAATTACCATCAGCTTCGGTTGCTCTTCTTCGGCAATCAGGCAGATCTGTTCGATGCTGGTTTCCGACAACATATTGAGATTGTCAGTCGGCAGGCCGAGGCGATGAGCGCGCATTGCCACCTGTTGCAGCGACTCTTCGCCGGTGACATACAGCGTTTTCATCTGCTGGGCCAGTTTGCACAGCGTTTGCAGTAGCAGCGTGGATTTCCCTGCGCCTGGATTACCGCCAATCAGAATGGCGCTTCCCGGCACCACCCCACCGCCTAATACGCGGTCGAACTCTTTAAATCCGGTTGAAAAACGCGGCAACTCCTCAAGGCTGATATCGGAGAGTTTCTGGACTTTTGCCACCCCGGCGCTACCGGCATAGCCACTGAGACGCTCGTTACGCGCCACCGTCGGCGACGCAGCAAGACGCACCTCGGTGATGGTGTTCCAGGCATGGCAGGCGCTGCACTGCCCCTGCCAGCGCGGATAATCGGCCCCGCATTCATTACAAACAAAGGCGCGTTTTGGAGCTTTTGCCACGGTGTACCTCGTTAATGCTGTGCCGCCCGCAGGATGACGGGCGGACAATTACTTCTGATTCAGGCTGCCAGAGAGGATGCAGAATACCCCCATCAGGTCAGCGTGACGGATGGTGACTTCCGTCTTTTCATTCACTTTTGGCTTGGCATGGTAGGCAATCCCCAGCCCTGCCGCTTTGATCATCGGCAGGTCATTGGCTCCATCACCAATCGCCACGGTCTGCGCCAGCGGGATTTCATACTCCTGCGCGAGGCGAGTCAGAGTTTTCGCTTTGTACTGCGCGTCAACGATGTCGCCGATCACATTGCCGGTAAATTTACCGTCCATGATCTCCAGTTCATTGGCTACCACGGCTGTCAGGCGCAGCTTGTCGCGCAGGTATTCAGCAAAGAAAGTAAAGCCGCCGGAGGCAATCGCCACTTTCCAGCCCAGCGTTTCCAGCTTGAGTACCAGCTGCGTTAAACCTGGCATCAGCGGCAGATTTTCCCGCACCTGTTGCAGAATATTGGCGTCAGCGCCTTTCAGCGTTGCCACTCGACTGCGCAAGCTGGCAGCAAAATCGAGTTCGCCGCGCATCGCCCGCTCGGTTACTTCCGCCACCATCTCGCCGGTTCCGGCCAGTTTGGCAATTTCGTCAATACATTCAATCTGAATGGCGGTGGAATCCATGTCCATCACCAGCAGACCTGGCGTGCGCAGATGCGGAATTTTCCCCAGCGGCGCGACATCCAGTTGTGCTTCATGGGCCAGGCGCGTAGCCCGGGCGGTAAGCGAACCTGCCAGACGAATCACCTGATAATCTTCCACGCACCAGGCGGCAACAATCACCATCGCTGCGCCCAGTTTGCTCTGGTACTGAGTCAGACGTTGTTTATCCAGCCCACGACCATACAGCAGCCAGCCGCTACGACCTGCGTGGTAATCCAGTGGCATCACTTCATCACCACTTAATGAAAGAGGCAGACCAGGCCATAAAGAGACATCTTCAGGCAGGTCGCACCAGGTAATGTTAGGCATTAAGGCTCCTGTAAAATCGTTCGAAGCAGGGAAAATAACGCATGAGGCTACCTTGTATCCATTGCTTCTGGCAACATTAAGTCTCAAATTTTCAAAGGGTGGAAGATGGCTCGCACAAAACTGAAATTCCGGCTGCATCGGGCAGTGATTGTCCTGTTCTGTCTTGCCTTGTTAGTGGCGCTGATGCAGGGGGCATCATGGTTTAGTCAAAACCACCAGCGACAGCGTAATCCACAGCTGGAAGAACTGGCCCGCACCCTGGCGCGGCAGGTAACGCTGAACGTTGCGCCGCTGATGCGCACCGACTCGCCGGATGAAAAACGCATTCAGGCGATCCTCGATCAGTTAACGGATGAAAGCCGCATCCTCGACGCGGGCGTGTATGACGATCAAGGCGATCTTATCGCCCGTTCTGGCGAAAGCGTCGAAGTGCGTGACCGACTGGCGCTCGACGGTAAAAAAGCGGGCGGCTATTTTAACCAGCAGATTGTCGAGCCAATTGCGGGTAAAAACGGACCGCTCGGCTATCTGCGCCTGACGCTCGACACCCATACGCTCGCCACCGAAGCTCAACAGGTGGATAACACCACTAACATTTTACGCCTGATGTTGTTGCTCTCGCTGGCAATCGGCGTAGTGCTGACCCGCACGCTGCTACAGGGTAAACGCACCCGCTGGCAGCAATCCCCCTTCCTGTTAACCGCCAGCAAACCGGTGCCGGAAGAGGAAGAAAGCGAGAAAAAAGAGTGACCCATTACTACAAGAAAGGAAATCGTTATGTCCACATTACGCCTGCTCATCTCTGACTCTTACGACCCGTGGTTTAACCTGGCGGTAGAGGAGTGTATTTTTCGCCAGATGCCCGCCACGCAGCGCGTTTTGTTTCTCTGGCGCAATGCCGACACGGTAGTGATTGGTCGCGCGCAGAACCCGTGGAAAGAGTGTAATACCCGGCGAATGGAAGAAGATAACGTTCGCCTGGCACGGCGCAGTAGCGGTGGCGGCGCGGTGTTCCACGATCTCGGCAATACCTGTTTTACCTTCATGGCTGGCAAGCCGGAATACGATAAAACGATCTCCACCTCGATTGTGCTCAATGCACTGAACGCGCTCGGTGTCAGCGCCGAAGCGTCCGGACGTAACGATTTGGTGGTGAAAACCGCCGAAGGCGACCGTAAAGTCTCAGGCTCGGCCTATCGCGAAACCAAAGATCGTGGCTTCCATCACGGCACCTTGCTACTCAATGCCGACCTTAGCCGCCTGGCAAACTATCTCAACCCGGATAAAAAGAAACTGGCGGCGAAAGGCATTACGTCGGTACGTTCCCGCGTGACCAATCTGACCGAATTGCTGCCGGGAATTACCCATGAGCAGGTTTGCGAAGCCATAACCGAGGCCTTTTTCGCCCATTATGGCGAGCGTGTAGAAGCGGAAATTATCTCCCCGGACAAAACGCCGGACTTGCCGAACTTCGCCGAAACCTTTGCCCGCCAGAGTAGCTGGGAATGGAATTTCGGACAGGCTCCAGCGTTCTCGCATCTGCTGGATGAACGCTTTACCTGGGGCGGCGTAGAACTGCATTTCGACGTCGAAAAAGGCCATATCACCCGCGCCCAGGTGTTTACCGATAGCCTCAACCCCGCACCTCTGGAAGCTCTCGCCGGACGACTGCAAGGCTGCCTGTACCGCGCGGATATGCTGCAACAAGAGTGTGAAGCTCTGTTGGTCGACTTCCCTGAACAGGAAAAAGAGCTAAGGGAATTATCGGCGTGGATGGCAGGGGCGGTGCGGTAACTCGCTGATTAAAATATCCAGGGAAGGAAATATGATCGATCTGAAGAACCAGGAACGGGAGATTATCAATTTAATGTTCAGCCAGGGTATATCCTGGCTAACCGCCGTGCGTATCAGGCATAAACTATCACTTGCTGAAGTTAGTAAAATGTTGGGTATCTCGATTAATTCTCTAAAACAAATCGAAAAGACGGAACGGCTTAGTTCAAACATCAAAAACAAAATGGCAGGAATTTATGGTTGTCCGCCAGAGTTGCTGATATGCCCTTACTGGATGACGGCTGAACATAAATGAATAGATTCGTGAATAGATACTCGAATGGATTTAATTTTCTATCCATATGAAAAATAATAGTAAATCTATAAATCAGTCGCTATTGATGAATAGATACTAAAAAGCCGGAGCGGTCTCCCGCTCCGGCTTCACACGACAATCGCCTTTCAGCGAAACACAATTACTCTTTATCGCCCAGCAGAACGGATTCCAGTGCGATTTTGATCATGTCGTTGAAGGTAGTCTGACGCTCAGCGGCAGTGGTTTGCTCGTGAGTGCGGATGTGGTCAGACACGGTGCAGATGGTCAGGGCTTTCGCGCCAAACTCTGCAGCCACGCCGTAGATACCAGCCGCTTCCATTTCCACGCCGAGGATGCCGTATTTTTCCATCACGTCGAACATTTCGCCGTCCGGAGAGTAGAACAGGTCAGCGGAGAACAGGTTACCAACGCGAGCATCAATGCCCAGTGCTTTAGCTGCATCTACTGCGTTACGCACCATGTCGAAGTCAGCGATAGCTGCAAAGTCATGGTCTTTAAAACGGATGCGGTTAACTTTGGAATCGGTGCAGGCACCCATACCAATCACTACGTCACGCAGTTTTACGTGCGGCAGAACTGCGCCACAGGAACCAACGCGAATGATTTTCTTCACGCCGAAATCGGTGATCAGTTCTTTAGTGTAGATGGAGCAGGACGGGATACCCATACCGTGGCCCATTACAGAAATTTTGCGGCCTTTGTAAGTACCGGTGAAGCCCAGCATACCGCGAACGTTGTTCACTTCACGAGCATCTTCAAGGAAAGTTTCAGCAATATACTTCGCACGCAGCGGGTCGCCTGGCATCAAAACTACGTCAGCGAAATCGCCCATTTCTGCATTAATGTGTGGAGTAGCCATCATTTTATCCTTTTTGTGACATATTAAAGGCGGAGTCACTGCTCCGCCCAAATCCATCAGAACATGGCTTTGCCATATTCCATATCAGAAGTACCAAAATATTTTGCCAGAGTCTGGCCGATATCCGCGAAAGTTTCACGGTGCCCCAGCGAACCCGGTTTTACTTTCGGGCCGTAAACCAGTACCGGAATGTGTTCACGGGTATGGTCAGTACCGGTCCAGGTCGGATCACAACCGTGGTCAGCAGTGAGGATCAGGATGTCGTCATCGCGCAGCAAAGACATCAGCTCTGGCAGACGGCGGTCGAACAGTTCCAGACCCGCAGCATAACCGGCAACGTCGCGACGGTGACCCCAGGAAGAGTCGAAGTCAACGAAGTTGGTGAAGACGATGGTGTTATCACCCGCTTCTTTCATCTCTTTGATGGTGGCGTCAAACAGCGCGTCCAGGCCGGTCGCTTTCACTTTTTTGGTGATGCCGCAGTTAGCGTAGATGTCTGCAATTTTACCGACAGAAACCACCTGGCCGTGTTTTTCATCAACCAGTTTCTGCAGCACGGTCGGTGCTGGCGGTTCAACAGCCAGGTCATGACGGTTACCGGTACGCTGGAAGTTACCGGCTTTGTCGCCGATAAACGGACGAGCGATAACACGACCGATGTTGTAGCCGCCGTTGGTCAGCTCTTCACGGGCGATTTCGCACAGTTCGTAGAGTTTATCCAGGCCAAAGGTTTCTTCGTGGCAAGCAATCTGGAACACTGAGTCAGCGGAGGTATAGAAAATCGGCTTGCCGGTTTTCATGTGCTCTTCGCCCAGCTGATCCAGAATGACCGTACCGGAAGAGTGGCAGTTACCGAGGTAACCCGGCAGATTAGCGCGCTCGACCAGTTTATCCAGTAGCTCTTGCGGGAAGCTGTTTTCGTGATCGGAGAAGTATCCCCACTCAAACAGAACCGGGACACCGGCGATTTCCCAGTGACCAGACGGGGTGTCTTTACCGGATGACATTTCGTGCGCCCATGCGTACGCGCCGATAACTTCAGCGTTGCCGTCCATTCCCGCCGGAATGAAACCGGTAGAACCTTCGTGTGCTTTCGCCAACCCCAGACGGGTCAGATTTGGCAGATTGAGCGGGCCTTTACGACCATTATCAGCTTCGCCTTTGGCACAAGCTTCTGCGATATGACCCAGGGTGTCAGCCCCGACGTCACCAAAGCGTTCTGCATCTTCTGTAGCGCCGATGCCGAATGAGTCCAGCACCATAATAAATGCACGTTTCATATGTTCTCCGTACTCAGTGCTTCAAATTTAAATGATCAGATCAGTATACCGTTATTCGCTGATACGGCGATAGACAGTTGGTGTGCTTTCCGGTGCTTTATCGGCAAGTTTAATTGCCGCTTTCACCGCTTTCGCCGCTTCCTGCCAGCTGTTTTCGTCTTTCGCGTGGATAACCGCCAGCGGACGCTGACCGTCTACCTGGTCGCCCAGACGCGCCATATCAGTAAAGCCGACGCTGTAATCGATGGTGTCAGATGCCTGACGGCGACCGCCGCCCATTGCAACCACTGCCATTCCCAGCGCGCGGGTATCCATTTCACTGACAAAACCTTCGGTATCAGCATAGACTGCTTTCGTCAGCATCGCTGTCGGCAGATACTTCGCGTAGTTCTCAACGAAGTCGGTCGGGCCTTTTTGTGCCGCTACCATACGACCAAAGACTTCTGCCGCTTTACCGTTGTCCAGTACCGCCTGCAATTTCGCGCGCGCTTCGGCGTCATCTTTCGCCAGTTTGCCGGAGGTAAGCATCTCCACACACAACGCCATCGTGACATCAAACAGACGCGGGTTACGATACTCACCAGTCAGGAACTGCACCGCTTCACGAACTTCAACCGCGTTACCTGCACTGGAGGCCAGCACCTGATTCATATCGGTGAGCAGCGCGGTGGTGCGCACGCCAGCGCCGTTAGCCACGCCAACAATCGCTTCGGCAAGGGCTTCAGAGAGTTCGTAGGTCGGCATAAACGCGCCGCTACCCACTTTCACGTCCATCACCAGCGCGTCCAGACCTTCCGCAAGTTTCTTCGCCAGGATCGAGGCAGTGATCAGCGGGATGGAATCCACGGTTGCGGTAATATCGCGGGTCGCGTAGAAACGTTTATCTGCCGGAGCCAGTGAGCTGGTCTGGCCGATAATCGCCACGCCGACGTCTTTAATAATTTCGCGGAAACGGTTGTCATCCGGGAAAATGTCGAAGCCAGGGATGGATTCCAACTTGTCGAGCGTACCGCCAGTATGGCCGAGGCCGCGACCGGAGATCATCGGAATATAGCCGCCACAGGCAGCGACCATCGGCCCCAACATCAGCGAAGTCACATCGCCGACGCCGCCGGTCGAGTGTTTATCAACAATCGGGCCATTCAGATGCAGGCTTTTCCAGTCGAGAACGGTTCCTGAATCTCGCATCGCCATCGTCAGCGAGACACGCTCCGGCATTGTCATATCGTGGAAGAAAATGGTCATCGCGAGGGCGGCAATCTGCCCTTCGGAGATAGTGTTGTCGCGAATACCGTTGATAAAGAAGCGAATTTCTTCATCGCTCAGCGCATGACCATCACGTTTTTTACGAATAATTTCTTGTGCGAGAAACAAGGTAACCTCCCGTGGAAAAGAGACGAGGTAATCGGGGAACCGGATGAGCATCGCTGCGTCATCCGGCAAATCAAGCCTTAGTAGCTGCTGGCGCTCTTACCGTCGCCGTGGCCCAGCGCTTTCAGCAGGCTTGCCAGCAGGCTGGAAGCACCAAAGCGGTAGTGACGCGCATCAGCCCAGTCAGCACCGAACAGTTCATCTGCGATGGCAAGATATTTCTGCGCATCTTCCGCAGTACGCACGCCGCCCGCCGGTTTGAAACCAACGGTTTTTTCTACGCCCATGTCGCGAATCACTTCCATCATGATGCGCGCGCTTTCCGGCGTCGCATTCACAGCCACTTTACCGGTAGAGGTTTTGATGAAATCAGCACCCGCTTTGATGGATATTTCAGACGCTTTACGGATCAGCGCTTCGTCTTTCAGTTCGCCAGTTTCGATGATCACTTTCAGCAGTACGTTCGCTGCCGCGCAAGCCTCTTTACAGGCTTTCACCAGATCAAAACCAACCTGCTCGTTACCCGCCATCAGTGCACGGTACGGGAACACTACGTCAACTTCATCGGCACCGTAGGCGATTGCCGCACGGGTTTCTGCCAGCGCGATTTCGATGTCGTCGTTACCGTGTGGGAAGTTAGTTACCGTAGCGATACGGATTTCCGGGGTGCCCTGCTCTTTCAGCGTTTTGCGAGCAATCGGGATAAAGCGAGGGTAGATACAGATAGCGGCGGTATTGCCGACCGGAGTTTTGGCCTGATGACACAGAGCGATCACTTTCTCGTCGGTGTCGTCGTCATTCAGGGTGGTCAGGTCCATCAATTTCAGTGCACGCAGGCTGCTTGCTTTCAGATCAGTCATTTCATTCTCCTGGCTTGTCGCCAATAAAATTCACCTTGCGAGTTTGTTAGTATTCTAACATCTACTCCGCAACACACTTCGATATACATCACAATTAAGGAAATCTACTTACAAGTTTGCATCACTGTAATGCGATCTGGTTCAAATAATTCACTTTCAAATGAATGCGTCAGTGGTGGCAAACGCATCAGGATCAAAGTGAACATCACGAAACTTCTTACAATGGCGCATCACCTTCGGCATAAAAGGAACAGAAGATGCCCACTTCTCATGAAAATGCACTGCAACAACGTTGCCAGCAAATTGTCACCAGCCCGGTACTTAGCCCGGAGCAGAAACGCCATTTTCTGGCACTGGAAGCAGAAAACAATCTGCCTTACCCGGCGTTGCCTGCCGAAGCCCGCCGCGCGCTGGATGAAGGTGTAATCTGCGATATGTTTGAAGGTCATGCGCCGTATAAACCGCGCTATGTCTTACCCGATTACGCCCGTTTTTTGGCCAACGGTTCAGAATGGCTGGAGCTGGAAGGCGCAAAAGATCTTGATGACGCACTCTCTCTGCTGACCATTCTTTACCACCACGTTCCTTCGGTCACATCGATGCCGGTCTACCTGGGGCAACTGGATGCGTTGTTGCAACCGTATGTTAGAATTCTAACACAAGACGAGATCGATATTCGAATAAAACGTTTCTGGCGTTATCTCGACAGAACCCTGCCAGACGCCTTTATGCACGCCAATATTGGCCCATCTGATTCACCCATTACCCGTGCGATTTTACGCGCAGACGCAGAGCTGAAGCAGGTTTCACCGAACCTGACTTTTATCTACGATCCTGAAATCACCCCTGATGACCTGCTGCTGGAAGTGGCGAAAAACATCTGTGAATGTAGCAAACCGCACATCGCCAACGGTCCCGTGCATGATAAAATTTTCACAAAAGGGGGCTACGGGATTGTGAGCTGTTACAACTCACTGCCGCTGGCGGGTGGTGGCAGCACGCTGGTACGCCTTAACCTGAAAGCCATTGCCGAGCGCAGCGAATCGCTGGATGACTTCTTTACGCGCACTCTACCGCACTACTGCCAACAGCAGATCGCCATCATCGATGCGCGGTGTGAATTCCTCTATCAACAATCACACTTCTTTGAGAATAGCTTCCTGGTGAAAGAAGGGCTGATTAACCCTGAACGTTTTGTGCCAATGTTTGGCATGTATGGGCTGGCGGAAGCGGTTAACTTGCTGTGTGAAAAAGAAGGAGTTGCCGCGCGTTACGGTAAAGAAGCCGCCGCAAATGAAGTGGGTTATCGCATTAGCGCGCAACTGGCGGAGTTTGTCGCCAATACCCCCGTGAAATATGGCTGGCAAAAACGCGCCATGTTACACGCACAGTCGGGGATAAGTTCCGATATCGGCACCACGCCGGGCGCACGTTTGCCATATGGCGATGAGCCAGATCCGATCACCCATCTGCAAACTGTCGCCCCGCATCATGCTTATTATTATTCCGGCATCAGCGACATTTTGACGCTCGACGAAACCATCAAACGTAATCCGCAGGCGCTGGTACAGCTTTGCCTCGGTGCCTTTAAAGCCGGAATGCGTGAATTTACCGCCAATGTCAGCGGTAGCGATCTGGTTCGCGTTACCGGTTATATGGTGCGTTTGTCGGATTTAGAAAAATATCGTGCCGAAGGTTCACGTACCAATACCACCTGGCTGGGAGAAGAAGCCGCACGCAACACTCGTATTCTGGAACGCCAGCCGCGCGTTATAAGCCATGAACAGCAGATGCGCTTTAGTCAGTAAGATTATCCCCTTCTCCTGCGTTGACGGGCCAGGCAGTCGTCTGGCTCTGTTTTTACAGGGCTGTAATCTGCGCTGCAAAAACTGTCACAATCCGTGGACAATGGGGCGCTGTAATGATTGCGGTGAGTGCGTGCCACAGTGTCCGCATCAGGCGTTGCAGATTGTTAACAGCAAAGTAGTGTGGAATGCAGCCGTCTGCGAGCAGTGTGATACCTGCCTGAAGATGTGTCCACAACACGCTACGCCGATGGCGCAATCCATGAACGTGGACGAGGTGCTTAGTCACGTCCGCAAAGCGGTGCTGTTTATTGAAGGGATAACGGTAAGCGGCGGCGAAGCCACGACCCAGTTACCGTTTGTGGTGGCGCTGTTTACTGCTATCAAAAATGATCCACAACTGTGTCATCTCACCTGTCTGGTGGACAGTAACGGCATGTTGAGCGAAACCGGCTGGGAAAAATTACTCCCGGTGTGCGACGGCGCGATGCTCGACCTCAAAGCGTGGGGAAGCGAATGTCATCAACAGCTAACCGGACGCGATAATCAGCAGATCAAGCGCAGCATTAGTCTGCTTGCCGAGCGCGGCAAACTGGCAGAACTGCGTTTGCTGGTAATCCCAGGCCACGTGGATTATTTGCAGCATATCGATGAGCTGGCGGAGTTTATCAGGCAACTTGGCGATGTTCCGGTACGCCTGAACGCGTTTCATGCTCACGGCGTGTATGGCGAGGCGCAAAGCTGGGCGAGCGCCACGCCGGAAGACGTTGAGCAATTGGCTGATGCGTTACGGGAGCACGGGGTGAGCCGATTAATATTTCCGGCGCTGTATTTGTGACATGGCGGATGCAGCCTACGGTTCGGCACAGACTTGTAGGCATGATAAGACGCGTCAGCGTCGCATCAGGCATTGTGCGCCGACTGCCGGATGCGGTGTGAACGCCTTATCCGGCTTACGAAGGGCAGACTACCCACGAACGTTAAACACCGCATACGTGTTATTAAGCAACACTTCGGCAATCTCATCCGCGGGTTCCGGGCGTAACTCGCACAGCACGGCAAACACACGGGCGGCCTGTTCAGGGCGATTAGGCTGCCCCTGAAAACCATTGAGCGGCATATCCGGTGCGTCGGTTTCCAACAACAACGATGCCAACGGTAATTTTGCGATGACATCGCGGGTTTTACTGGCGCGTGGGTAGGTGATAGTACCGCCTACGCCAATTTTGTAGCCCAGCTGCACAAACCGTTCGGCCTGTTGCAGGCTGCCAGAAAAACCATGAACCACACCAGTGCGTGGCAAATTTTGGCGTTTAAGATGCATCGCCAGTTTGTCGTGCGTGCGCCGTGAATGAAGGATCACCGGCAGATCGTAGCGTTTCGCCAGTTTCAGTTGTTCATCAAGCAACCACTGCTGCCTCTCAAATTGCGGATCGTCACCAAAGAGATCCAGGCCGATCTCCCCCACCGCCACCACCTTCGTCGGACGTCTTCCCAACGCCTGCTGTAACTGATCCAGCGATGCATCGTTATGTTTTTCCAACATCCCCGGATGCAACCCTAAAGCGGCATACAGCGGTTGATAATTTTCCGCTAACGCCTGCACGCGGGCAAAATTTGCCGCCTCGGTGGCCGGAACAATGATCTTGCCTACGCCCGCTTGTGCCGCGCGTTGCAGGCTGGCCTCTTCATCGCCACTAAACGGCGGGAAATCAAAATGGCAGTGGGTGTCGATATAACGGCAAATCAAGCCAAATCCTCATTGTTAAATGTCGGGTCATTCGCCTGCGGAGCGTCGCTCACTTCGGCAACCAGCGTATCGTTGGCGACTGGTGCAGGAGGAATAACAATCGACTCCGGCGTCACCACTGGCACCAGATGGCGGCTCAGCGGCGCTTTTTCAGTCAATAACTTACCGACCGTTGCCAGAAAATAACGCCCGCATAAACGCCCAAGCTTATAGTCTTCACGCAGCGCCGGAATCCGACTGCCGAGCGCGATACTATGTAATGGCTTCGGCGGATAAATTTCGAATATCCGCAGCTTGCCCGGTGGTTTCTCAATAAATTGCTGAATCTCACGATAGCTGGTTTCATGATGCTGCACCAGATTGACCAGCGGCTGCAGGCTACTGTCACCCAACCAGCGTTCCATGCGTTTGAACCACTGCGGCGTATAGTACATTTGTGACGGCACAGTGCGGATGACGACCAACGTTTTTGCTCCCTGCCTTGCCGCCTCTTTAACCGGGATCGCATCACTGATCCCGCCATCCAGGTAATTAATGCCTTCCAGCGACACTCCGCTACGATAAAAGCCAGGTATTGCACTGGAGGCGCGAATCACATCCAGCCAGTTCTGTTTGGTTGGCAAAAAGTAATTCGGCGCATAGTCATCCTGACGACAAGCGCACATATAAAACGATTTGCCGCTGTCAAATAGCCGCGCTGCGGTGTCCATTTGCAACGGCATCTGGCTTGCGGTGGCCTCCACCAGCCAGTCGAGATCGATAAGATTTCCTCCACGGACAAAGCGCAATGGATCGAAAAATTCGCGTTTTGTGGTGTAACGCATGATGACTTTGCGCGCGTAACCGGGCTGATTGCAGATATACGCCGAGAGGTTCTGCGCTCCGGCAGATGTGCCAAGATAAAGATCGAAAGGATTAAACTGCGCGCGCATAAACTCATCCAGCACGCCAGCTGTGAAAATTCCACGCTGTCCGCCGCCTTCGCACACAAGAGCAATCCGTCCAGGCTGGAACGGCCTTAGCGACAACGGCGCAATATTACCAAGCGTTACAGGTATTCGCTGCCCCACCTCTGCCTTCCTGTTTTTGTTGTGAAAGAATGACAAAGTAACGCAATTTATTATTCGCTAAAACCGCAAAAGCCAGTCCGTTGGACTGGCTTTGGATAAAATTTTCTTAATGGTCTGAAATCTAGGGTCGTTTTCGGCCCATGAACAAACTCACCAGGAACAGAATAATCCCGACGACAAAGACAATTTTAGCTGCGCCTGCAGCAGTACCGGCCAGACCACCAAACCCAAGTGCGGCGGCGATTAACGCGATAACCAGAAATATGATGCCCCAACGAAACATAAGCGTCTCCTTTACCATAGTTAATGTCACCGCTTGATATGAGCGTGAAAATCACTCAATGCGATATTTTTAGTGTGGTGCACATCGCGCCTCCCGACAAAGTTCGGGAGGTCGAATTACGACGAATTACTTAGTTTTCAGATCATTTTTAACGCTTTTCACACCGTCTACCGCTTTGGCGATACTTTCAGCACGGTCGCTCTGTGCCTGAGAATCTACGGTACCGGAGAGCTGAACCACACCATCGGTAGTTTCAACTTTCACTTTACGTGAAGGGACGATATCGTCCGCCAGCAGTTTGGCTTTGATTTCACTGGTGGTGGCGGTGTCACCCGCGTAGCCCTTCACAGAGCCTTCTTTAGCGTCGCGAACGTGCAGTTTGTCGCTGACAGAGGTCACGCCTTCAACGCCTTTCGCCACTTTCACTGCCTCTTCGGCCTGAGCCTGGCTTTCAACGAAACCGCTCAGAGTCACGACTTTTTGATCGGTTTTGACAGAGATATCGGTGCTCTTGATGTTGTCATGATCCACCAGGGCCGCCTTCACTTTCGCGGTGATGGCGCTGTCATCCATGAAATTACCGACTTTATTCATAGAGCTATCGACTTTTTGCCCTGCGCTTTCATTGGTAGTCTGCGCGTTGTTTTCCGCGTAGGCAGAGCCGGTCGCGACGGCAGAGGTCAACATTACAGCCAGCAGAGTTTTCGAAATCTTCAGTCTTGTCATAGTCATCGATTTATTCCTGTATGTTTGCTCGTAATTTGAGCCTGGCAACACGAGGTTGCATTGCTGAATAGGGAGAGACTTCACCCTCTACAGAAGTCAATGGTCGCCATCACAAAAGCGATGGGTGATGAATAACGACCATTACAGCCTCTGAATCAGTTATTAATATCGGTAGAATGACAATTGACGGCTTTAGATACTGATATCTACGCATTGAACGGTATTTAACGCCGTCAGAAATGTCATTACTTTGTTAAATATAGATCACAATTTTGAAACCGCTCGGGATATCCGCTAAAACATAAGCAAAAGTGAATGTTTTAAGAACATTCCGTAAGCGGCTAATAAGGAAGGGAAATTGACAGGGCGCAGCGGCTGCCGCACCCTGGAGGCAAGAATTAATGCTCGCGAGTCTGGTGGAACTGAACGTCCGGATAACGTTCCTGCGCCAGGCGCAGGTTGACCATGCTGGTAGCGATGTAAGCGAGGTTATCGCCGCCATCAAGCGCCAGTTGGCTTTCGTTCTTACGCTTGAACTCTTCGAATTTCTTCGCGTCCGCACATTCTACCCAGCGTGCAGTGGCAACGTTGACTGACTCATACACTGCTTCAACGTTGTATTCGCTCTTCAGGCGCGCTACCACCACATCAAACTGCAGCACACCAACCGCACCAACGATCAGGTCGTTGTTGGAGATCGGACGGAACACCTGCACCGCGCCCTCTTCGGAAAGCTGTACCAGCCCTTTGAGCAGCTGTTTTTGCTTCAGCGGATCTTTCAGGCGGATACGACGGAACAGTTCCGGCGCAAAGTTCGGGATACCGGTGAACTTCATCATCTCACCCTGGGTAAAGGTGTCGCCGATCTGAATAGTGCCGTGGTTGTGCAGACCAAGGATGTCGCCCGGATACGCTTCTTCAACATGCGAACGGTCGCC
Organism: Escherichia fergusonii ATCC 35469; assembly: GCF_000026225.1. Classification (NCBI taxonomy): domain Bacteria; kingdom Pseudomonadati; phylum Pseudomonadota; class Gammaproteobacteria; order Enterobacterales; family Enterobacteriaceae; genus Escherichia; species Escherichia fergusonii. The sequence goes on along the minus strand of NC_011740.1, from coordinate 4,558,452 downwards.
CGCCATAAAGGTCAGCGCGTCGGAGATCACCACATCTTTCGCGGTGCGCACCTGGCGCAGCTTCATGCCTTTTTCATATTTACCGGATACCACGCGCATAAACGCCACGCGGTCGCGGTGTTTCGGGTCCATGTTGGCCTGAATTTTAAATACGAAGCCGGTAAATTTATCTTCGCTCGCCTCTACGGTACGGGTATCAGTCTGACGCGGCATCGGCGCAGGTGCCCACTCTACCAGGCCATCCAGCATATGATCGACGCCGAAGTTACCCAGCGCAGTACCAAAGAACACTGGAGTAATTTCGCCCGCAAGGAACAATTCTTTGTCGAACTCGTTAGACGCGCCTTTCACCAGTTCCAGTTCGTCACGCAGCTGCTGTGCCAGATCTTCACCAACCGCAGCATCGAGATCCGGGTTATTCAGCCCTTTAACAATACGGACTTCCTGAATGGTGTGACCTTTACCGCTCTGATAGAGATAGGTTTCGTCTTTATAAAGGTGGTAAACGCCTTTAAACAGCTTGCCGCAGCCAATCGGCCAGGTGATCGGTGCGCAGCCGATTTTCAGCTCGTTCTCAACTTCATCGAGCAGCTCCATCGGATCGCGGATATCACGGTCAAGTTTGTTCATAAAGGTAAGGATCGGCGTATCGCGCAGACGGGTAACTTCCATCAGCTTACGGGTACGATCTTCAACACCTTTTGCAGCGTCGATAACCATCAGGCAGCAGTCCACCGCCGTCAGGGTACGATAGGTATCTTCCGAGAAGTCTTCGTGCCCGGGGGTGTCGAGCAGGTTAACCAGGCAGTCGTGATACGGAAACTGCATCACAGAGGTGGTAATGGAGATCCCACGCTGCTTTTCCATCTCCATCCAGTCCGACTTAGCGTGCTGGTTGGAACCACGGCCTTTTACTGTACCGGCAGTCTGAATGGCCTGTCCGAACAGCAGCACCTTCTCGGTGATGGTCGTTTTACCGGCGTCCGGGTGAGAAATAATTGCAAAGGTTCTTCTTTTCGCTACCTCTGCGGCCAAAAGGCTTGTCATAATTGTTGTCTCTTTGATTATGTACAATCATATGTACAAAGAAAAATTCATGCCGCTGATTGTACATTTTGGAGGTATCAGAGCATAGCAGAACATGATCAGTAGGTGTATTTGTAGCCAAAGAACATTTGTACATGCAGCAATCTTTGTTCTATTGACACTGTTTATTCATACAGTTAAAAATAACACTGTATACAAACACAGTGTAGAGGGATTTTTATGCGTATTGAGATCTGCATAGCCAAAGAGAAAATGACTAAAATGCCAAACGGTGCTGTGGATGCGTTAAAGGAAGAATTAACTCGACGCATCAGTAAGCGTTATGACGATGTAGAGGTGATCGTAAAAGCCACCAGCAACGATGGCCTTTCTGTTACGCGCACCGCCGATAAAGATTCAGCTAAAACTTTTGTTCAGGAAACTCTGAAAGATACCTGGGAGTCTGCTGACGAGTGGTTTGTTCACTAATTAACACGTAAAATCGGTAACGGCTGGAAATCATTCAATACTCGCACTATCGGAAGTTCACCAGCCAACCGCAGCACGTTCTTGCATACGACGTGTCTGCGGTTTTTCAACCATTCAGATACAGCACTCTCATCACATTCATTCTTCCGCATTAAAGTATATATGACCATATCACCTTAATATTTTTCTTCTTCAGATAAAAATTGTTATCTATGTATACTTTTAAACCGAATCCGTGTAGAGTCTCTACCTAAGTTAGTTCGCAGCTACCCCTTCAGTTTGCGCCATTAACCTCCTGACTTTTGCCTCTATCTGTAAGCATTCCTGTATACCTGAAACTACAGTGTTCATCTACGAACTTTAAGAACACCCAGGATAAAAATTGTCAACTATATTATATATAACACCATACTAATTCGAGGCTATATGAACAGCATACTGATAATCACTTCACTACTTATCATATTCAGCATTTTTGGTCATGCTCTAATAAAATTAGGGATTGGCATATCCAATAACCCGGACAAAACCGATGTATAAGTCAACATATCCTGAATCAGACATACAATATTGCAATGAAAACCAATAATATTTTAAGGAATATCTTCATGAAATCAAAAGACACCCTAAAGTGGTTCCCTGCGCAGCTTCCTGAAGTCAGAATTATCCTGGGAGATGCTGTCGTGGAAGTAGCAAAACAGGGAAGACCTATCAATACCAGAACATTGCTTGATTACATTGAAGGAAACATAAAGAAAAAGTCATGGCTGGATAACAAAGAATTATTACAAACAGCGATATCAGTTCTTAAAGACAACCAAAATTTAAATGGTAAAGTGTAATACCTCCCCTGAAAAATAATTTTTCAATGCATTAAAAAAATATCAACAACTACGTTATTCCGCAACAACCTACTTTTTTTACCATTTTTCCACTTTAACAACATTTTGCTCCACTTTTCCACGACCAAACAACTTAAAATCTGGTTAAAATAACATACAACACTATTATTCGTCTTCCTCGAGTCCGCCCGGAGTTCGAAAAACAAACCGAGTTAAAGCCATTTTTCAAAAAATCGATTTTTGGTTACACCAAAATTACGGGACTGCATCCGAATTCGTTTATTTTCGAACGTATACATACAAATATGTACAATAATAAGCGAAATAATTTTTGGATATGCATTATGATATGTACACCAATTTCGTATAGAGTCTCACTATGTCTCGAATTTTTGCTTACTGTCGGATATCAACGCTGGATCAGCCCCCCGAAAATCAACGCCGGGAAATCGAAAGTGCAGGTTTTAAAATCAAACCTCAGCAAATAATCGAAGAACACATTAGCGGCTCAGCAGCAACCAGTGAGCGTCCTGGTTTTAACCGGTTGCTTGCTCGCCTGAAATGTGGTGATCAATTGATTGTGACAAAACTGGATCGCCTTGGTTGTAATGCAATGGATATCAGGAAAACAGTGGAACAACTGACCGAAACAGGTATCAGAGTGCATTGCTTAGCATTGGGGGGCATTGACCTGACCAGTCCAACAGGAAAAATGATGATGCAAGTAATTTCAGCAGTCGCTGAATTTGAACGAGACCTTTTACTTGAACGCACTCATTCCGGGATAGTAAGAGCCCGGGGCGCAGGGAAACGTTTTGGTCGACCACCTGTGTTAAATGAAGAACAGAAACAGGTGGTATTCGAACGAATTAAGTCAGGTGTAAGTATAAGTGCCATTGCCCGGGAATTCAAAACCTCGCGGCAAACCATTTTAAGAGCCAAAGCAAAACTTCAGACACCTGACATATAAAAAATAATCTCGGTGTGAGATGCTTTACGTCTTCCAAGCCCCCTTCCTTGCCGTAAATGGAAAGATACATCTAATTATAGAATTTATATGTTTTACCCTACGGCAGTGCTGGCCATTCAATATCCTGTGCAGTTGACGTATCAACACGGTTCAGCAATACCCGATACTTTTTCCATGCTTCCAGCAACGAGATTTCTTCCTCCGTTGCAATTTCCAGATCTGCAGCATCCTGAAGTGGCGCAATATGCTCACTGGCTACCCGCATGAGGCTATTTTTTGTTTCTTCCGCTTCCCGTATCCGAAACAGTTTTTCTGCTTCCGCATCCTTCACCCAGGTTGTGCCGTTCCACTTCTGATATTCCCCATCCGGCGACAACCAGGTGACATTTTCTGGTAACGGGCCGAGTTCAGAAATAAATAACGCGTCCCCTGATGCCACGTCATAGACCGTTTTTCCCCTGTGGTCTTCAACGAGATGCCATGATGTATCCTCATTGTTAAAAACAGCCACGAAGCCAGCCGGAATATCTGGCGGTGCAATATCGGTACTGTTTGCAGGCAGACCTGTATGGGGTGGAATATATGCATCACCTTCACCAATAAATTCGCCGGTTCCGGCCAGCAGATTATAAATTTTTATGGTCTGTGGATGTTCACTCATTATGAATGCCATTATGCAAGCCTCACAATATAGTTAAATGCGATGTTTTTGACGGTGTTTTCCGCGTTACCAACAGCGTTAACGGTGATGGTGTGTCCATGTGCACCCAGCGCCACAGTGTGTGCATGGGCACCAATACCGACAGTATGTGCGTGTGCCCCTGCAGATGCGGCAGTACCAGACAATGAGTGGGTATGTGCTCCATCTGATGATGTCTTCCCTGATATACGGCTCGTACCTGAGCCAGATTCCTGTGGTACAACTGGTACGTTTGTGACTGAAACCTGGGTATAACCGTTAGGAAAGAGTGCAGTTCTATTAGAATTCGCATATGGTCCAGAACTCTGGTGTTGGTGCCCACCTGCACTATTTGCTGTCCCGCTAATACTATGTGTATGCGCCCCGGTGTTATTCGTGGACTTAGTACCATAATCAAACGAACTGGTTGTTTTCGTCCCCAAATCCGTACTGGATGCACTGGCACTGTGGGTATGCGATTTAATACCATCCTGTTCCTGAGACAATACAGCGCGACCACTGGCGGGTTTGCCCTTAATTGTCCATCCACGCAGATCAGGGATCACACCAGATGGGTAAGCGGTTGCAAGTTTCGGATATGCTGATTTATCAAAAGTCTGCCCCTGCATCAGAGCATAACCAGATGGAATTGTGTCTGATGGCCACGGTATCGGTGCCCCTGCAGGATAAAGCTCTGAAGGAGGATAAGCCGTTGTGTAAAGCTGATCCCATAGCGACCAGTTTGCGTCGGTAGCATCCCGTCGTGAACGAATAAATGCCGGAGCATGGGCACCGCTTGTACCACTCCAGCCGATAAGCAATTCACCCTCTCCTGCAGCATTCGCACCTTTCATATGAAGCACATTGCCGTAAGTCGTGGGGTAGCCATTTTTATACGCTTCATACATCTGAACGCCTGGGGTGCCTTGTGTATTGCCACTTAATGCGGCCACCATACCTCTGGACACTAAGGTATTAATGTTGATGTCACCTGAGCCATCAAACTTAACACCATTAATATTTACTGGCGTTTGAAGCTTCGTAGCCGTTGAAGCATTACCCTTAATGCCGCCATTAACGGTAAGCGACCCGGTTATTGTGCCTCCTGTTAATTTCAAAAAGAGTGCATCAATCCATCCAGCGAAACCCGGTTTATTGATATACAAGTTGCCATCATTGGCAAATATGCCACCACCTGGAGTTCTTAATGGTTGCGCCATATTTGCTAAAGTCAATGCACCGGACATTTGCCCCCCAGACAGAGGCAAGGCACCAATAAACTGATGCGAGCAGTAATAACCACGCCCCTGGTTAAAATCAATTACAGTACGGGCATTTATACATTCAGTAGCAGGTTCTGTTACACCCCACTTATATGTAGTTTGACCTGCTGTATAATCAGTTGTCGGTACAATGACACTTAACCCTTCCTCAGCAAATACTTTAATCGGAAAAGCTCTGGCCTCAACATAAAATACACTGCAAACATCATCATCTTTAGTGCTTGCGATAATTGAGTGAATAGACCGTTCCTCAGACTGATATGCCCAGAAATAACCCGCAGCATATGATCCTCTGTCCGACCAACCACCACTTGTAACGATGCCATTAAATTCGCAGTTATTCATGGGATCATTACCAGCATTCTGTCTTGTTGATATGACCACCCGGCTGGCAAGTTCATCGTTATATCCGGCTGAACGGCGCAATACAATCGGATACCATTTCCCGTCAACAACATTCGCTGGCGCAGAAAAGGAATACTTACGCATCCCCCTTTTTTGATCAACTTCACCTTTGCTGTAGACGTTAATGTTGCTCAGGAACCTATCTTTATCAGGTATATCTGCGCCGTTCTGGTCTTTCCGAAGGCGTGTTTCAGCGTTGTCGTATGCAGACTTGACCGCTTTCGGTGTTGCTGCAAGCGTCTCAGATTCGCTGCTGGTCTCACTGCTGAGCTGTACTATCCCCTTTTTCGTCGTGCTCGCATCCTCAAGCGCCACGGCAGATGCAACATCCTCTGCCCGTTTTGCAGCTGTCTCGGCGCGCGTTGCCGCGGATTCTGCCGCATTTTTGCTCTGAGCTGCCTCCGTCGCACTTCCTGCCGCCTCTGTCGCCTTCGTGGATGCCGTTGACGCACTCTCTCCCGCCGCTGACGCCTGTCTGGTCGCCTCATCTTTTGAAGCAGACGCAGATGATGCCGATGACGCCGCCGAACTGGCTGACGATGCGGCTGCCGTTTTTGAGGATTCTGCACTGGTTTCCGACGCTTTCGCGTTCGTCTCGGATGTCTTCGCTGCGGAAGCAGACCTCGCTGCTGCGCTGGCCTGTTCAGTGGCTTCAGTAACCTTCGTTGTAGCTGTTGAAGCGGACGATGCGGCGCTTTCTGCCGATTTCCCGGCGGCGGTGGCACTGGCGGCTGCCTCCTCTGCCTTAATGGATGCTTCACGGGCCGATGATGCAGCTACTGTCTCAGAGCCTGCCGCAGCTGAGGCGCTCTGTTCCGCTGCCGTTTCAGAAGACTTAGCATTCGTCTCTGACGTTTTTGCCGCCTTCGCGGAATTTCCTGCCGCCGTTGCCGAGGAGGCTGCACTGCTGGCGCTTGTGGAGGCGTTCGTTTCTGATGATTTTGCCGCCTCTTTGGAGGCAGCCGCATCTCTGGCTGAAGTGGCGGCTTCTGACGCTTTCGTCGTCGCAGTGGATGCAGAAGTGGCTGCTGATTGTTGTGACGCTGCCGCATTCGTTTCTGACGTTTTCGCGGCACCGGCACTGGTGGCCGCCGCGCTTTTTGAGGACTCTGCAGCGGCAGCACTTTTTGACGCTTCCGTGGCCTTTGTTGATGCCGTTCCTGCGCTGGAAGATGCTGACTGAGCAGACGATGCGGCCTGTTCGGCGGACGTGCTGGCTGCGCGTGCTGAGCCTGCGGCATCAGTCGCATGGGTTGCCGCCTCACTGGCAGATGTGCTGGCATCGCTGGCTGACTTCTTCGCGGCTGCCGTGTTCTGTGCCACTACGGACGCGTTACGCGCCACCTCTTCCACCATCAGTTCAAAACGGCGCAGTGCCTCCGGACGGGCATCATCCTCCGTCATGGCACCGAGAAAATCATTCAGCGTCCCCGGCTTTGAATCCTCATACACGGTGATGGTCCCGGCATGTGACGGCGGGAATCCTTCCACCATCAGAATAACGCTGTACTGACCGTACTCAACGTCCATGCTGTAACGCCCGGCTTCATCCGGATTTTCTGAGGCCAGCGTGTTCACCACGACCGTGGTACTGTTACGTTTTGCCTTCAGCTGAATGGTGCAGTTCTGTACCGGTTTCCCTGTTCCGTCTTTCAGTACACCTGAAATCTTTACTGCCATATTCACCCCACAAAAAAGCCCGCCTGAACCGGCGGGCTGTCATAACACTGTGTTACCTGGCTAATCAGAATTTATAACCGACACCCACGATGAAACCGTCAGTGCGCCAGTCACCACTGCCGGAGCCTTCATAAGCAATATCAATGGCCACGGATTCGGTCGGGTTAAACTGCACGCCAGCCCCCCACGTCAGAGACGTGTTACTGTGGCGACCATCATCACTTCCGGTCAGCACATCGTGCGTTTTCCCCTTGTTGTCAGTTACGCGGAGATAATCCCCGGAGAAAGTCGAAACACGGCTGTAAGCCACACCCGCCATCGCATATGCGCTGAACCATTCATTCACGCGTACAGACGGCCCCGCCATCACGCTGAACCAGCGGTTACGAACGGAATCTTCATGCCAGCGGGTATCGCTGTAATGCGTTTTTTGCTCATCTTCGGCGTTGGCATAACTGAATGACGTCACCATCCCAAGCGTGTCCGTAAATTCATAACGGTATTTCACGTTAATACCATTCAGATCATCACCGCCTGGCATTTTCGTATGAGCATGAATATATCCTGCGCTTAATGTGCTATGGTGTTCTGCTGCACTCACTGTCGTACCCGATACGGTCAGGAATACTGCTGCGGACAAAAGAATTGCACATACTTTACGCATAATTACCTCTCACTTTTCTGCAATAAAAAAGGCGCCATTTCTGGCGCCCGGTTTGGGTTTTAAACATTCAGCTGATACTGATACCAGCTGTGGATTTTTTCATAATGACCACAAGCAAATCGCTGATAGTCGCTGAAGGATAATAATTCCCGTTTGACGCAGAAACTGAAAACTCAAGAGTTATTCCTCCAGAACCGGCTGGCATATCCATGATGCCTGTGTAAATGGCTGTAACATCGTTGGTCGATTTGTCATAAATTACAGAACCATTCTTTTTTACAACAAGACGACAGGATGAATAATATTCACTGTTTGTGGATGCCTGCCGGTGCTTCGCCCCACGAAACGCAACAGCAGGAATGACAATTTGTCTGTCATATTTTTGATCATCATCTATCCTCACAGTAATCGTACCTGACGGCCACGGTTTAAATTCTGATTCGCGCGGATCATGTGGAAAAGCCTTTCCCACCGCTTTGACAATATCGCCCTCAATCTGACTGGCAGACAGTTTTCCTTTTATCAGACAGTTCTCATTAATCGTGACATTGTTGAGCGTCCCGGCGTTCGCATTCACACTGCCACTGATATCCGCATTTTTAGCAGTCAGCTTTCCGTCAGGTGTCAGGGAGAATGCCGGAGGATTACCACCACTGGTAATCGTGGGAGCAATAAGGAACTTGATCAGCGCCTCATTAATAAACGTCTGTCCGCCCTGTGTGACCAGTGCAGGAGTGGTGTTACCATTCGCCGGGTTAATAAATGCCACCCGGTCTGCAGCCAGAAGCACCTGACTCTGCATGCCGTCCGGGGTATTCTCAATACCGGCACCGATACCCGCAATATAAAGGCGTCCATCCTTCATCTGTTGCAGCTTCACAGCCCACATACTGTTCAGGTTATTACTGGTGTCAACCTGAACCTTCTGTATCTGCTGGATTGCTGCGCTCTGGTCTTTCAGTGTCTTGTTAACGGTCTCGGTGATTTCATTGCTGACATTCGTAATGGATGTCCTGATTTCAGCCAGATCCGGGGCAAGCTGACCGTTATCAATTTGTGTCCACAGCTCCTGGGCCAGATGTGTTTTCCCTATCTCTCCTTTGAAAAAATCCAGATAGCCGGACGCATCATTACTCGGCTGGCCAACAGCTTCCACAAATACCGATTTGCCGACGGTGTTCACACTGCGAACATAAAAATAATAATCATGGCCCGGCCTGATATTGATACTGGCAGCTATCCAGCACTGCGCCGTACCAAGATAACGCGCGCTGGTTTCAACCTGCCTGATATCGGTAATCCGCTTTTCCGAAAACCAGAACTCAAACTGTACCGTCGGATCATAAACCGCAAGATGCGGCGTGGCGGTGATCTGAAAATAACCCGGCGTCAGCTCAATCCGCGACGGTGCTGCCGGTGCGGCAATCCGGAACGATACCGATGCCGGATCGCCCTGCTGCTCCCAGGCATTTGCCGCCCGGACTGTCAGCCTGTAGTTTCCCAGCGCCAGTTGCGTGAAGCGGTATGTGGTTTCCGTCGTCCGGGCTGTGCTGACCAGCCGCTCACTGCCGTCTTCCGCTGTCACGGTCAGACGAAGCAGGAAGCTCACGCCCTTCACCACCTTCGGCGTATCCCAGCGCGCCAGCACCTGATATTCCCCGCTGTCTGCGGTGACTTCGGCAGTCAGGTGCTGCACCGCTGGCGGCGTGACACCATTCACCGTGCCGCTCTGGTCGCCGTCAAAGTGCGCCCCGTTATCCACGATGGCTTCTTTTTCCGGTATATGCTGCACGGCGGTGATGGCATACGTGCCGTCGTCGTTCTCACGGATACTCACGCAGCGGAACAGGCGCTGGCGCAGCGTCGGTAGCTTCAGCCCCCACACGCTGTATTCTGCAACGCCGTCAGGAACACGGCTCACTTTCACCTTCACGCCGTCGGTGACGGACTTAACTTCCACGCTGACCGGATTACCCTGACCGTCAACCAGGCTTATCAGCGTGGTGCCGGAGGATGGCAGCGTGATTTCACGGTCGAGCGTCAGCGTCCGGGTCTGGCTGTTCACCGCCAGCACGCGCCCGCCGATGCTGATCCCCGCATAGTCATCATCGCAGATTTCAATAACATCGCCCGGCACATGGCGAAGGCCTTCGGCCCCCACGCTGAAATCCACAGTCTGCGTTTCCAGCAGTTCTGTTTTAATCAGCCACAGCCCGGCGCGGTGTACCTGCCCCCGGCTGGTACAGCCAAAGGCATCCATCTTCGTGACGTTACGACCGTAACGGACAATGGCCTGCGTATCTTCCACAAGCTCTGTCGCCGTCTCCCAGCCGTTATTCGGGTCAATCCAGTTCACCTCAACGGCATTATGACGGTCCTTCAGGGCGCTGAAGCTGTAGCGGAACGGCGCGCCATCATCCGGCATCACCACATTACTGCGGTTATAGGTCCACACCTTATCCGATGGCCGGTCCTGCACGAACGTCAGCGTCTGCCCGTTCCATACCGGCATACAGCGCATCGCCGAGCAGAAATCACTGAGCACATCCCACGCCTTGCGCTGTGTGGTCAGGTACGCATTACAGGTGATGCGCGGCTCCGTGCCGCCAAAGCCGTCCGGCACTGACTGGTCGCAGTACTGGCCGATGACATACAGCGCCCATTTATCCACATCTGCCGCACCAAGACGTTTCCCCATGCCGTAGCGCGGATGGGTCAGCATATCCCACAGACACCAGGCCATGTTGTTGCTGTATGCTGGCTTAAACGTTCCATCCCAGATACCGCTGTATTGCCGCGTCTGCGGGTTATAGTTCGACGGCACCTGCAGAATGCGCCCGCGCAGATGATAATTACGGCTCACCTGCTGGCTGCCGAACTGCTCCGAATCCACCTGCACGCCGACCAGTGCCGTGTTCGGGTAGCACTGTTTCACATCGATAATTTCGGTGTATGACGACCAGAGCGTTTTGTTCTGCAGCTGGTCTGTGGTGCTGTCCGGCGTCATCCTGCGCATCCGGATATTAAACGGGCGCGGCGGCAGGTTATCCACCACTACCGATGCCAGATACTGCGAGGTGGTTTTGCCCTTAATGGTGATGTCTTTTTCCGTCACCCATCCACCGTTACGCTGTATCTGAACCAGCAGGCGGACTTCCGACGGATTCCTGTCTCCCTTTGAGGTGGTTTCCACCAGTGCCTGTACACCGAAGGTAAAGCGCAGACGGTCGATATTTGCCGACGTGATGGTCCGGGTGATCGGCGTGTCATATTTCACTTCCGTACCCAGCACCGTCTCGGAGCCGGAGGATTCAAATCCCTCAGGCGGTGACTGCTCCTGCTCACCGGCCCGGAACACCACCGTGACGCCGGAGATGTTGGTATTCCCCTCATTGTCCAGCACCGGTGTACTGTTCAGCAGCACACTTTTTAATCCCTCCACAGGACCTTCAATCGGCCCTTCGCTGATGGCATCGATCACACTCAGCAACTGCGTGGACTTCAGGTTGTCCTTCGCTTCGCGCGGGGTATGCCCCTTACTGCTGCCTTTACCCATTCCTCACGCTCCATAAACGACAAAACCGCCCGCAGGCGGTTTCACATAAAACATTTTGTATCAGCGACCAATCACCACAACCTGACCACCATCCCCTTCGTCTGCCGTGCTGATCTCCTGAGAAACCACCCGCGACCCCACGCGCATTTCACCGTACAGAACGGGCAGAACATTGCCCTGGGCAACCATGTTATCCAGTGAGGAGAAATACGTGTTCTGTTTGCCGTTATCTGTACTGGCTGCCGTGGGCGTCCTGGCTTTCGGTGCCAGCATCTGCGCCACTCCGCCCAGGATCATACTGGCCCCTGCCGCATACATGCCCGATACAGCCGCGGCACCCAGCCAACCCACAGGATTCCACCATGCCACCGCAATCAGCGCCGCCCCAAGCACCACCTGAAACACACCGCCACTTTTAGCTCCCGCCAGACGCGGCACGATGTGGATCACGGCACCATTTGCCAGCGGCTCATTAAGACGGGCAGATAATTCATTTTCGCCTGCATCACGCCCGGCAATGCGCACCTGATACCAGCCCTCATTCAGTTTCTGACGAAACGCCGGGAGCTGTGTGGCCAGCGCCCGGATGGCTTCGGCCCCCGTTTTCACACGAAGGTCGATGCGGCGGCCAAATCGTTGCAAATCCCCGTAAAGGCAGATGCGTGCCATGCCCGGTGACGCCAGAGGGAGTGTGTGCGTCGCTGCCATTTGTCGGTATACCTCTCTCGTTTGCTCAGTTGTTCAGGAATATGGTGCAGCAGCTCGCCGTCGCCGCAGTAAATAGCGGCATGATTCGGCACCGATGAACCAAAACAGCACAGCAGCACATCGCCCGGCTGCGCCGCTGACAACGGCACCTGATATAACCCAGTTGCCTCCAGATTATCCAGATAGAGATTCTGACCGTGACGCCACCAGTCATCCTCACGATGAAAATCCGGCATCTCAATCCACGCCAGATGGTAAGCATCCCGGAACAGCGTGTAACAGTCCGTCACCCCGTGCTCAAAGCGCCGCCCGGTGAGATGCGGCACACAGCGGAATTTATGAATCTCACCCCGGCAGACCAGCCACCACGGCAAATCACTCTGCACCTGCAGCCGCCGGTCAGCCTCACTCAGCCAGGGCAGACCACCGGGGTGGCTGTGGACCAGCGCCACAATCTCACCCTGCATCTCTGCCCGCAGCCAGTCCTCCGGCGACATCCGGAAATACTCCTCCGGCTCACCGGAGATATTCACGCAGGGAAAATATCTTTCCCCTTCCGGCGTTCTCACCACGAAGCCGCACGACTCCGCTGGCGCACATCGCCGGGCGTGCGCCAGAATCGCTGATTCTGTCTCTGTCATGGGATTTACTGCGAAAGTTTGTTAATGGAAAGGAAGCCGCCAAAGTTGCCGACATTATTGCGGAACTTACAGCCACTCAGGCATTTGCTGCATTTATCCTTCGTGATATCGGACGTCGGCTGATCATATTCATCCGCGACAGCCGGACCGTGATAACCGCACTCATCACTGCGATAGGTCCAGGTGCAGGTGTTGGCCAGCATGATGCGCCCCGGAAAAACGGCACCATCCGTTTCCGTCGGTGTGGACAACACAAAGGAGGCACTGACCGCACTCAGTTCGCTGCACTGCTCGATGCGCCAGCGGCTGATCACCTCCTGCTCCGGATCGGCGTCGCTGTTTCCGTTGACGAAGTTCACCGCATCCAGAAAACGGGCGTAAACCTTACGCCTGACCACCGTTCCGCCGACCAGACTCTGCAGGTCTTCCGCCATCCCGGTGACCATGCCGTGCAGGTTAGAAACCGTCAGTGTCGGACGGGCAGCACTGCCCTTGCCATTCAGTTCAAATCCCGTCCCCTGAATGGGGTATGCCTGATACTGCCGCCCCTGCCAGGTAACCGGCTCACCTTTTTCGTTCTGCTCATTACAGAAAAAATAACGTTCACCACCGACCTCTGTCAGATCGATTTCCCAGAGCACCACCTGGGCTGACTGAGTGAGGCGTGTCGTCTCATGATGTGTTTCCTGTGGAATATCCTGCATCAGAGCCTCCTATGCCACGACCTGTTCAAAATCTGCCGTTATGGTTACCCACAGCGCCCCCACGCTTGCCGACCATTTACGACAAACCACCCTAATCGGTTTCCAGTCATAAGGTGGCGTCCACTGAAATGCACGGACGCCACCGTGCCGTTCCAGAAAGGCTTTTAAAGATGGGTGTTCACATTTACGAACACGTATCGTCACGCTGTAAGTCGACAACTGGTTATTCAGTCCCGCCGCACGACGCTGTTCATAACCATCGCCCAGCTTCACTGTCACCACTTTCGGCTCTGATACCACATTCATATCCGGGCGCACTTTCCAGTGAAACGTCTCCATTACCGATATGCTCCACTTAACCGACCACCATCACGGGCCTGCTGTTGCATAAAGTCCGCTGCCGCTTTTTTCCCAAGGTCATAAACCACCTTCAGGGCAGCCTGACCTATCTGCCCGTTCGTGCCATCGTTATTGATCTCGATGTTGTACTGCGGGGCAAACATCGCCATACCTGAACCACCAATATCCGCCACAACCCCCAGCTTACCGTCAGCACCACGACGCAGTGGCAGAATGGCTTCAGGTCCCGCTTCCCCCATCACACCCGCGCCTTTTGCAAAAGCAAAAAACGTCGGACGGTTAACCACCGTGCCACTGTAACGACTCAAATCAGCAGACTGATAAATCCCCCCATTGGCATTCAGGGAAAGGCTGCTGAGATCAAATCCCAGTACACTGCCAATCCCTTTTATCGATTTCATCATGGTTGCCTGCGCCAGGATTTTCGCCATATCTGACAGCACAGAAGAGGTGAAGGATTTGAAATTGAGTTTGCCGGTAGTGACAAAAGTTGCCAGGCCATTTCCCATGTTGCTGAAGGCTGACGAGAACACCTGTTCTGCTGTTCCTGCCGTATTATCTGCATCCACGGTAAAATCCTGAAATGCACGCAGGACTCCGTTTTTCCAGTTACCCTGCACAACTTCAAGCTGTTGCCAGTAACGGCGATTCTCATTCAGTTGTCGGTTCAGGCTCTCCGTCAGCGCCTGCTCGGCCTTTCTGTAGTCATCCGTGTAATATGTTCCTTTCTGCTCACTATCCCGCCTCAACTGTTCCAGCTGTTGCTGGTATTTCTGGCGAAGACTCAGTTGTACCTGATATCGCTGCCGCTGCTGATCACCCATACCCACCGTGGCGATATCCAGGTCATGTTGCTGACGCTGAGCGCGCTCTTCTTCAGCCAGTTGACTGGTCAGCTGAATTGTTTTTTTCTTCAGCTCGTTGAGTGCCGTCTGTTTCTGAAGCTCCTGCTGTTTTACATCCAGCAGCGTCAGTGCCTGAATCAGTTCATCTTTACGGGCCAGCACACTCTTTTCATCTGCCGTCAGTTTTTTCCCGTCCAGGTCGCTGATGCGCTGCTGCAGAGCCAGAAGCTGTTTATGCGCTTCTGTCATCCTTTCCGTGGCAATGCCTGCTGACTGTCTGGCAGCAGCAATCTGTCCTTCCACCTGTGCCTGTTGCTGACTGTACTGCAGCAATAACCGGGTGGCCTCATCATTACGGGGTTCGCGTGTTTTTTTCTTACCGGATGCCAGGGCTTTCTCGTAACGTTCATTTTCACGTTGTATCGCCGCATCCCTGACAGCCTGATCGGCGTACTGCATGGCATTAATACGCGCAATTTCACGCTGATGTCGTGCTGCTTCCGTTTCATTCATCCGGTTCAGTGCAGCATTTTCAGCATTACGGCGTTTCTGTTGCTCCTGATAATTCCGCTCTGCCTGCTCTTTTGCATCCTGCAAATCCTTCTGGCGTTTTTTCTCCTGAAGCTCGTTAAGACGCTGCTGATCGTACTCAACCTGAGAAGATGATGCCGTCCAGGGGAGTCTTTTCGCCCGCGACACTTTCTCCTGTAAAGCGGAAATCTGTTCATCCAGCGAGTCTTCACGACCAATATTCATGGCCGCATCCCAGAAACGACTCCATAAATCAGACAGATACTTCAGCGTACTGCCCAGCGCATTGAGGTTATTATCAATATCCGCAGTACGCC
The DNA here is from genome assembly GCF_000026225.1 of Escherichia fergusonii ATCC 35469. Lineage (NCBI taxonomy): Bacteria > Pseudomonadati > Pseudomonadota > Gammaproteobacteria > Enterobacterales > Enterobacteriaceae > Escherichia > Escherichia fergusonii. Next base: position 4,542,752 of record NC_011740.1, on the reverse strand, counting down.
GACCGGTTTCCTCTGCCAGTGCAGACATGGCTATCCGTGCCGCATCACTGGACCGCCCCTGTTCCCCAAGGACGCGTATCTGCTCAAGCTGAGTGGCAGTAAGAAAATGCAGCTCATTGTCCAGAGCCTTCGCGGCATTTACAGGATCATCCTTCAGCCGCTTAAACTGATTTATGGTATCGCTGACCGACTGGCCAACCGATCGCTCCATCTGTGCGGCAGCTCTCGCCACCATACCGATATCGTTTCCACGAAATGCACCACTCCCCACCACCTGAGCCAGCGCACCGGCTGCAGCATGTTGCGTAATACCATTCCCGGAAATAGCACGACTGAGCGTCCACAGCTGCCCGGCAGTGACTCCGGCATAATGCCCCGTCAGCGACAACTGGCGGTTAAATTCTTCCCCCTCCTTCTGACCATCATACCAGGCTTTACCCAGACCATAGACGGCCGCGGCAATACCGCCAATAACCCCGCCCAGCATCATGCCTTTCGGTGACATCAGTGTGTCTATCCATCCGGCACGGTTAGCCAGCGTTATCCCGGATCCCCTCAGCGCACCTAAATTGCCGCGAGCCAGTTCACCTATCAGAACGCCTATCTCCTGGCGGGCCGCTGCACTTTTCAGACCCAGCGAATGCGTGGCTTTTCCTGCCTGCTCCATTTTGCGGATATACACTTCTGCAGCACTGCTTACCCCCAGCTGGGCAGCCTTAGCACGAAGCAACTCAGAAGAAGAAAGATTCTGGCGGGTTGCCTGCTCTTTAAGCTGACGGATAAACGCCACTTTCTGTCGGGTAGCCTCTTCCTCAGCCTGTGTAAGAACACGGGTTTTCGCCGTAACCTCAGAAATCAGCGCCAGATAATCCTGCTGACCAATCCCGCCACTGTTTCTGGCCTGTCGGATCTGCTGCTGAATACGCTGTAATTCCTGCAGCCCCGCACTGGCCTGTTTCACACTGTCAATCTGACGATAAAACGCAGCAGCCGCTTTATCCTGAGCCTCCGCCAGAGCCATGGCCTGCGCCTGTTCATCGCGCATTTTCTGGCTCAGCGCCTCCATGCGCTGGCGGGTTTTCTCCACCTCGCGGGCCATGCGTTCATGAGCCTGTGCGTTCTTCTCCACCGTCTGCGCATGGACGGAGGCGGCTGTTGCAGCCGAAGAAGCCGCCTGCGTTGTCTGCCGGGCGGCCTGAGTCTGACGCTCCATAAAACGCTGCATACGGGCAGAAGACCGTTCTGCATCGCTGGCGGCACCATTCAGAAGGTTTTTGATACGGGGAATTTCATTTTTAAACTCTGCCGCATCAATCCCCAAATCAATGACCAGGTTGGCTATCTGGTCCATAACGCACACCTCCGGAAATACCTTCTCCAAGATGCATCAGTTCTTCGTCCGTTCGCTCCGGTATCCCGTTCTCTTCCGGTAAAAGGCTGAAATCAGCCACCGCAGCATCACTGCTGCCGGACACCATTCTCACGATCAATGCCTTCAGCGAGGCAAACTGCGCATCCATCCACACATCACTGAAGCTCTGCATCCGGAAATAATCGCCCCACTCACCAAGCTCAGTGGCCGACATTTCCGACAGCATCCGCCGCCAGTCTGCCCGCCGGAACTCCCGGGCAAGCCGCATGACAAACTGCATTTCCCGCGTCAGGACTTTTCCGGCGTCAGCACCTCATGCTCCAAATCCCCGGCATTCTCAATGGCTCCCATACCGCTCAGCGACAGAACCATCTCCGCCCCCGCTCCCAGGGCATCATACGACCATGTTGTAATAACGGATGCGCAAAGCGTCTCAACATCCTGAGACTGTTCCGCATTCCACAGTGAGCGGGAAACCAGCCAGGCATTGATATCCATCCCCATCCGCAGAAAAGCAATCTGTCGTTCAGCCTCCGGCAGTTCTCCCTCTTCGGCATCAAACTTTGCCGTTCGCTGCTGAACAAACGCCAGATATTCAATTCTCTGCAGCCCGGACAGCTCACTGAGCACCACGGACTGCTTTTCATAATTAAACGTGCCCTGTTTCAGAAACATCATGTTCTCCACCTGCAAAAAAGCCCCGGATAACCGGGGCAAATGATGAGTATCGTCCTGTTAACCTGCGGCGCTGACAGCCACCGCAGCCACTGCCACAAAATCGCCGTCAGAAGTCATGCCCACAATGCTGACACTGCCCTGCTTCACGCCTTTCACCGTGGCCACAAGCCCGTTCAGGGTCACCGTGGCAGTCTGTGGATCTGTCGAATGCACACTGATCGCTTTGTCACTGGCTCCGTCAGGTTTTACTGTAAAGGTCAGCGTGGTGGTTGCTCCCACTTTTACACTGGCAGATGCCGGTGCCACCGTCAGCCCGGTAACGCTCACTGTTTCAGTGCCTTCCTCTGCCAGATACGGACGCCCCACACCGCTGATTTTCACTGTGCGGGTCATCACGTCTTTTGAGGCAATGGTTTTACCCAGTGAGCTCAGCCAGCCACGGAAAACATCAACAGTGCCGTTGGGATATTTGATACGAAACGCGCAGACTTCACCGGAGTCGAACAACTGAACCAGTTTTTTCTGCCCGCTGTCACCCGGACGCCAGGCCAGCGTCGCCGAAGTATCACCGACGGATTTCTGCCCCTGGGTTGTCGTTTTCCAGTCTGCATCTTCATCATCGAGATAAGTGTCATCTTCTGCATCAGCGGTCATTTCGCCAGGTTGCAGATCCTTCACCATCGCAAGACGCAGCCAGTCAGTGTCCGATAAAGGGTTCGCAAACGCATCGCCCTTGCCGGTGTACATCCAGAACGTCGTTCCCGCACCTTTCGTTTTTGCCAGTGGATTTGGTGTGGTCATTGCCACCTCCTTTAATTCGTGTACGTGATCTGGTACGTGATTTCCGCCATCGCCCAGGTGGCCATCTCATTATCACGTTGATAGTTAAAACCGAGAGGGATCAGGGTGTCGATGAGTCCGGAAAGTGCCGGTATATCATTCAGGGCCGGGAAAATGGTGCTCTCCATCCACATATCCAGCTCTGAATCCGGTGCCTGTGCCCGGATGAAGACAGCAATATGCAGAACAGCCTGCCAGTCATCTTCATCCGTCATTTTTCCGGTGTACTGAGCATCACTCAGCCACACCGCCACGGCAGGCAGTTCCTGCGCATCAATAAATGCCGGAAGCCCGTCAAAAAACGTGGCGCTGTCTCCACACTGTTCCCGAAGGCGTGCCAGTACGGCCTGGCGGATTTGTGTATGTCGGTTCATCGGGTCAGCCATAACCTCAGTTGTTGTTTCAGTGCATACCCCAGCTGTTTCGGCATTTCCGCAGCAATGATGCGGTCGCGGGCATCTTCAAATGCCTGTGTCAGCGGTCCGGAAAGCGGGATTTTCACCACATCAATGGAGTAACGATTTTTGCCATCAATACGCCGCATCACATGCCAGCGACCATTCGCCAGTTGCTGAATAAACGCATCCCGGAAAAGATATTTACCCACCTTCAGCACACTGCCACGGTACTGCAGTTTTCCACCACGCCGGGCCAGTCTGACCCGGGCTGTCCCCAGCTTAATGGCGGGCAGATTGCCCCGGTTAACGCGGATCCTGGCCGTCATTTTTCCTGACGGACTGGCTTTAAACACCCGGACACGCTGACGTACCAGTTTCAGGGGGATCCCTTTCACCTGGTTATCTCCCGCAACGGTATTCCCGGCAACCTGCCGGGTGGCAACCGAGACCGCTTTCTGTGCCACACGGTTTATCGCCCATGCGCTGGCCTGTGGCACCATACGGGTATCAAGGCTGTTCAGATTACGGATGGCATTCTCAAGCCCCTTCATCCCACACCTCTTTACTCAATAAAGATCATTGGCTTACCGTTAAAGCGTTCATGCCGTGTGACCGTCCATTGTTGTCCGTCATAAACAACGCGATCCCCGCGCCGTGGGCGGTATCCCGAAGAAAACACCACCAGAGAGACCGCAGGTCCGGACAGAGCATTCAGTTCTGCCAGTGTTTCTCCCGGGATCACAGTCATATCGACATCATTAATCGAGGCTGTCTTTCCCATCTTTCTGACCGTGATAGCATCCATACGCGCTGCCAGCCGGGAAAAGGGATCAGACATTGAGTTTTACCGGCACTTCTTCTGCACTGGTTCCGGCATCTGCCCAGACAACCCCGACCAGCGGATCAGAGCCGCTGTTAGTCAGCTGAACTTTTCCGGACTTCAGATAAACCTTCTTACCCGTTTTCATGTCATCCGTTTTCAGCTTAGGCAGCATAAACACACCTTCGGTCATGCCGTCGCCTGTTTCACCCTGTGGAATATCGGTCAGCGCCACCGCAAAAACATCGCCCACCTGCACCAGATCTCCGCTGCTGATGGCTGCACTGGCAACAATCGCCACCGTTTTTCCTTCTTCTACAAAATTCTTTGCCATAACTGTCTCCGCACAGCCCCGTTCAGGGGCTGATTTCAGGTACAAAAAAAGCCCTTACGGGCCATCAGAGTTGTTGTCTGCGACGTTTACGCCGTACATTTCACCAGACCGCGGTGATCAACTGGCGCGACACCGGCGTCAATACGCACTTTCGTTGTCACGCCATCCACACTGAAGCCCTCCATCTGATCAATATATGGCGTATCCACACCGTTGAGATAAGCAACTTCAATCGTATCGGAGCCTTTGGACGCAGCCAGGTAGAAAGTGGTCTGGCTGTTATCATCAAGACGAGGCTCTGCAATAACGGTCGCAAAATCTTTCACCGGGTTAATAATACCGGCGTTAATGTCAGCCCCCTTGACACTTGAGGAGCGAATGACCTGGTTAGCAACAGACTCCATCGCCGTCGGTACCAGTACGAACGCAGGACGAATATTCAGATGACGCTCCCCCTCTTTCTGAACGCGCATCAACTGGCGGGCTTTATCCAGCGATGCCACGTCCATTGCAGCGCTCTCCAGTACGTTTGCATGTTTCGCTTTATCGAACAGACTTACATTATCTGTGGAGATTTTCGGGTTAGACGTCAGAATGGCATAAACCAGATCGGCAATAGTGGATTTCGCCGCACGGCCCAGTTTCATCGGGACATCGGTCAGCATATTCAGATCATCATTGATAATGGCCTGACGGGTGATACTGAACAGCTCGCCATAGGTCGCCAGTGCAATAGTGGCCTGTTTATCTCCGGTGGTGACGTATTTATATTCCGCCCCTTCACGCACCTGACGCAGAGCACTGAAGCCCCCCATACCCACACGATGGGCAATTTTAAAATCAGACAACTGACCTTTCCGCGTCCACTGTTCATAGGTTTCAGGGGCATCTTCCCAGCCCTGCAGAATGGCTTTGTTCGCAACATCCAGCAGAATATTACCGAAGTCAGACGTACTGTGTGTGAACGCCGCACCGACCATCTGCATCGGGTTATAACTGGAAACCCCAATACCCCGTTCAGTCAGTGACATACGGGCATATTCACGCAGGGTCATCCCGTTGTAGACATTATCACGTTCGGTTTTTTCAAATCCGGCACGCGCCATCAGCGCCTGGCGGATCCCGTCCCCCACAAAATTACCGTTACCGGCATAAATATGAGCCGGGGTATTTTTATTGGATGGCGTGGACTCGCGCCCCATCTCGTTCAACAGCTTTTCGCGGGCCTGCTCCAGCGAACATTCAGGATCGGCAAGACACTGAGCCTGCAGCGTCTGATAACGCCCGCCAAACATGGCAAACAGATCATTAATACCGTTTACACGCGCTTTTTGCTCTGCCAGTACCTGCGCACGGATACTGTTTTCATCCACCACGGGTGTTGCTGCCTGCACTGGCGTCCGGGAGGCTGCAGGTTCATCATCCTGTACGCGTGGAGCACTGTTGCGTGGCGGAGTAATCATGTTTCGAATGGATTCCGGCATCTTTTTAAATTCCTCTGTACGTTTTGACTGAATACATGCCATTGCCTTAACGGCTGGCGTTACCTGATCAGCAAATCCATGTGCCAGACATTCGGCACCGGACATCCAGGTCTCATCCGCCAGCATGGCAGCAATTTCATCGGTGGTTTTCCCGGTTTTCTGTGCATAAGCGGGTAACAGAACCGCCTCAACCTTATCGAGCAGGTCGGCATAGGTGCGCATGTCCTCCGCATCACCGCCCGTAAAGCCAAATGGTTTATGAATCATCATGAAGGTGTTTTCCGGCATAATGACCGGGTTTCCCACCATCGCAATGACCGACGCCATTGACGCCGCCACACCGTCGACATAAACGGTAATGGACGCACCATGTGTTTTCAGCGCATTAAAAATGGCGATGCCTTCAAAGACATCGCCACCCGGTGAATTAATATGGAGATTAATGTGGGTGATATCGCCCAGTGCATTCAGATCACTGATAAACTGCTTCGCTGTAACACCCCAGAAACCAATCTCGTCATAAATATAAATATCCGCGTCACTCTGGTGACCAGCCTGCATCCTGAACCAGGAATTATTCTTCGGACTGGTCGTCGGTGTGCTGCGGCTCCTGTCGTTTCGTTGCGGCACTGCTGCCTCCTTTATCACTGGCCGGATCGGTATCAAATACCAGATCCAGCTTGCGGTTTTCATCAATTTCGGCCTTGCGCCGACGTTTGACATCATCCGGATTACGACCACCAGCACGTACCCAGTCTGATTCTGTCGCCGCTCCACCACGAATCTGGATTTTCCAGGCCTCAGCCTCCTTAACAGGGTCAATCCACGGCATCACTGGTCCGGAATACACCGCGGTATACAGTGAAGAACGGTCAAGATCGCGGGGTAACCTGATAACACCGGATGCCACAGCCTGTTTCAGCCAGGCACGATACATCGGGCGGGTGACGGCACCAATAAACCAGTCCTGCAGGATCAGGTAGCCATCAGTAGACTCAACCAGTTCCTGACGCTGGGCGCTGTAAGTGCCGTTATAGTTGCGTGCCGTACTGGAAAAACTCAGACGACTGCCCGCCGCCACGGCACGCAACTGACCATTACGAAAAGTTTCAAGGTTAGGATTGGGACGATCCGACTTCACCATTCCGATTTCTTCGCCGGGTTTCAGATCGTCGTAAATAATGCCTGGCTGAATGGTAAGCTCGCGTTCATTCTCCTTGCTGCCATTACCATCCGGTTCATAGCTCTGCCCGTCGCCTTTCCGGATGTACATCCCCAGAGCAGCGGCGATCCTTGCTGCAGTCAGCTCAGAATCTTCATACTCTTTCAGGGCACTGAGGCGGATCAGCACACCGGACAACAAAGACGTCCCGCGCATCTGGTGCAGACGGCGAACAAATTTAAGATGCAGCATTCGCTCTGCATCCACTTCTTTGGTTTCCATCTGCCGCCCGGATACGGGACGGCTTTTATACACCAGATATTTTTCGGGACGCCCCCAGTCATCAACAAACACGCCCTGATTCAGCCTGTTGCTCTCATCACTGGTCATGGGAATAAAGTCCGGCTCGAGCGCCTCCAGCCAGAAATGAACACCGGCAGAAGGCGTCAGGCTGTTTATGCGCCCGGAAACCATCTGGGCAAACACCTCACCATCGCGCAGCCAGGTACGCAGCATCAGACGTTCCAGCATCGGACGGGTAAACTGCCCGGTGACTTCCGGACTGACAGACCATTCACTCCATCGGGTGCGTATCTCCGCTGCCAGATCACGGGCAATGGCCCCATTGCGTAATACCGGATGTGGCTCGACAATAATCCCGTTTTTCCCCACCACCCGTTCTTCCAGCTTGTCAAATACACCAATAACCAGATCGTGGTTGTTATCAAGGTAACGGGCCTGCTCACGTAACGACACGGCCCCGTACTGGCTTAACTGGTCGGCAGTTCGGTTTTCCCGCCGGGCTTTGTGTGTCCGTGTCGTTTTTACGGCCTCATAAGCCTGGATCACCGCACGGGAACGCAGCCTTGCCGCTTTCCATCCTGGTGAAAAAACGCCAATCACATCATCAAGAATTGCCATCAGAACCTCGCCAGCCGGTACCCAGGATGCCCCCGTCGTCGTGTAATCAGAGCCGCAAGGCGGCGCTCCCACTCCTGCCGTCCCTGCCGGATCTCAGATAAGTTTTCCATGGTCATCTGCTGACCATTAAAGGTGACGGATTTTCCGTCCAGCACCGCCATTTCAGCTTCCGTATAACGCTGAATCATGGCTTCGATATCATTCTGGTTCATAACCATCCTCCGGAAGTCAGCCAGGGGTTAACATCGTCAGTTACTGTTTTCTTCCGTTTTTGTTTTTTAACAGGCGTGGATACCGGTTCCGGTGAGGGTGACGGTTCGGTACTGTCCGGGACACACTCCAGCCAGGTTTCCAGGCTCGCCCACTCCGGTGCATCCGGCCAGCGGATCTTTTCGTATCCATGCAGAATGACCAGAGCCTCGGCATACACCATCAGGTCAAAAGCTTCGTTGGCACCGCGACCCGGCTTACTCCATTTCCCGTCACTACTCCGCTCTTCATACGTCAGTTCGTCGTAAAACCAGCTCCCCAGCCAGTCAGGGAAATGCACATAGCCGGGACCTGGAGAGTCACGCCATAACGCGTTATTCACCCGGTCTTTCAGGGCATCCGTCTGAAGAAGCCAGAGCGGCACATCACCTGCGGCCTGCGCCCGTCGGCCCGTTCGTCCGGTGTTATCAGGGAATGTACGGGTGATCAGTTTTGCGCGCCGGATGCTGTCGCCCTTAAACAGGTAAATACGTTTACCAAGGCCATCACGACGGCAACGACGCCAGAATTTATAGGCATTATCAGTGACCCCGTCTTCACCGCCGGAGTCCACCGCCATTGCCATCAGTCGCATTTGTTGAGAAGGATCGGAGGCCAGCGGCCAGCTTTTATGAAAAACATCCGTCAGCAGGACATCCCAGTCTTCCGGATAGCTGGCCGGATCAATTCGCTGGCTCTCCCCGTCGCTGTCACCGCGCAATGACTGCGTGATGTTGTAACGATCAATAATCCAGCGTTCGCCACGGCTGCCATAGCCCGTTACCTGAACCACAAAACGGCGATGACGTCCCGCCTGCACATCCACTGTCGCCACCAGGAAATTAACGCCATCCGGCACACTGCGGGAAGGAACTGGCTCTGCCCGCTGCTCAAGCAGTTCACTTTTTCGTTGCTCCATGCTGGCACGGGGAAGATAAGGTAATCCCCAGTCGGTATTGATAACCGTCTTGAGTGTTTCTTCACTTCCGGTTGTCTCGTATTCCTGTTCTGCAGTAAGCAGTTTGTAAACGAGTTGCGAGAGTGTCTGGTAAGCAGCTGCCGGACCCTCCATCCAGAATGACGCAATACGTGAGCGTCGGGGATCACCATAACGACTGCCATCCGCATTGATGGATTCACCATCCCGCAACCAGACCCCACGTCCGTTCAGCTCACGTTTTTGTTCAGGCATAATCCGTCCTGAACAGGAAGGACACTGAATATAAGCCGCCTCACTTGCCAGCACGGGATCGGCAATATCACGGAAACCAGCAACCACATCGCCGCAGGGCTGAAAATACTCACCACAGTGTGGACAGGGCCAGTACCAGCGACGGCGATCGCCACGGTTATAGAGCGACAGTATCCCCGTGGTTGGTGGAGCCTCATGCGGTGAAGTCCGTCGCCATTTCACATCCTTCACATCCCTGCCGGGGGAACTCTCCACCAGCGTCATACCACTGGACATAAATGTGGTGGTACGTTTTGAGGCAAGAGAGAAGGCATCCCCCTCGCCATCAATATCTTCCGGAAAACGGTCATAATCCGTCAGCGCCACGCATTTATAATCTGATGAGGACATGATATTGACTGACGGCCAGCCGATTTTCAGGTAGTTGCCAGCAAGGAATGTTCTGTCATAAACGTTGTTGTCATTTTTGTTCGGACTCAGGCGACTGACCACTTCCGGGCTGACGCGAAACGTTCTGGCAAGTCGTTTTTTGGAGTGTTCGCGGGCTTTTTCCTCCGTCATCTGAATGATCAGCATATCAGCAGGATCGCAAATCACATTGTAAATCACCCAGCCGTCAATCAGGCCGATAGTCTTGCCAGTTCGTGCCGGGCCAACAAATATCACTGCGTCGTATTCACGCGAGGCCAGGCAGTTCATCGGCTCAATAACATACGGTGCCACCAGCGGATCCCACGGGACTGAATTCCCGGCCCCCATGGGCACCCGCATATACTGAGCAACGGCATCAGCAACCAGCATTCGTCTCGGTGCGCGAAGGATATAACCTGAATCGGTTCGTGCTGCCTTTGCGGTTTCCTGATTCAGCATTACTCCTCCTGCTGTAATTCCTCCTCATCATCCGCACCTGCTTCGGTCACCCGCAGGGCTATCTGATCGCGCAGATCATCAATAATGGACTGAACACGGCTCACAGCGGCAGGCTGCAGGCCGCAGTCACGTTCCAGAATATCCGGTAATGTCTCCAGCACCTGCACGACCGCTTTTGCCCAGATGGCAAACTCCCGTCTGACATCACTGGCCGGAATGAGTTGTGCCGTTTCCTGTTCGAACTTAAGACGCTCACGTTCAGACTGATACCAGGCTTTGCGTTCATGTGGATCCATTTCGCCCTCAGCAACCGGCGGTGGTAACCCCATAAATTCAGTCAGAATATCGGTCAACCGGTATAGCTTGAGTTTGTCATGTCCACCAGCGGGACGAATGTTTTTCAGTCTTGCCACGACAGTCTGGCGGTGCAGACCAGATAAAGCCGCCAGTTGATTAATATTCAGCACCAGGTTTTTCAACTCATGATCCATATTTCCTCCGGAGAGCTTTAAACATGCATCGTGCGAACAACTTTAAGAAAACGCGTTCGATGTCGAACAAAAAACACTCAATTCGACATACAAAAAACAAATAACCATTAATAATCAATAAGATGCAAAGATGATGGTGGCCGATAAAAATGCAAAAACTAGCCTTTTTCCGCGACGCTCCCGCCCCGTGGCAGGGGCCCCCACCGGGAGGACCCGACAGCCTGACAGCCGTGACGAGCATCTGATACAGCGCTTTACATAATGGCATAGGAATAATTCAGAAGGACATCACAGCATGCCCACACAAATTAGTGTGAGTGTCCTGTTTCTTCCTACGCACAGGACTGACGAGCATGAGGGGAAAATACGCGAACCGAAATGCCTTATCTTTAGAAATGCAGCCGGCATCAGAACTGGACGATATTGTAAATTCACCTAAATACGAGGCATTGCTGTAGTTGAATTGCAGTACTGTATTAGCCTGACAGTGACAGAATACGATATTGACTCTGTCACTTGTGAAATGGTCAGAATGGTTAGCAGTTATGGTGATCAGTCAACCACCAGGGAATAATCCTTCGTATTCTTATCGTGCTTTACTAACGCGGCCTCAATTGCCCTGAATGCTTCCAGAGATACTTGATGTTCTATACATGCAATTACAACATCCGGGTAACCCATCGAAATGGTGCTATTAAGCATAGTTTTTACACGAACCTGCTCCTGGGAGGGGGCATCAGTGTATTGATCTTTATGCATTTTGTCGCTCCATGCGTTTGCTCTTCACTTGCGGCTAAAGATATAACGTCAAATCACTCAGCATGAAAGAGTGAAAGTTTCAGCGCGTTTCCCTTACATAATCTGTCGTTTGTATTCTCTTCAGGCATACCGGAAAGACTAGGTATTGTCACACAACCAATACCATCGACAATCGAGATTTATATCTATTCGGTAATGTTTAAATATAACAAAACCCCGTAAAAACGAGGTTTATGGGTAATTTGTATTGTTGAATAGCATCTGATGAGAAATTGATGCTAATACTATAAACATACTAGATTAAATCAATCTTGATATCATAGCTTTCAAGACCAGTCATTTTTTCCCGTGCAGTAAACTGGATATTGGTAACTTCTTTCCCGGTCTTTTTCTTAAGCTCAATGATTTTTTTTGTTATATATTCAGAAATATCTGCTTCTGTTTTTGTTTTTAACTCTTCAATGTTCATCATTTCCTCTTTTAGTCTGTTATGACTTTCCTGGTACACAGTAGTGTCAATTATATGGAGCAAACGTATAAAAGATAAGATGAAACATCGCAATAATCAACATACGACGGTCTAAATTTCACACAAACAGATAAAAATGATTATCATTTATTATCAATGCATTAGAATCAAATCAATTCAAGAGTCTCATTGCTGCTTCCAGAATTTCTTCTGAAGTTACATGTCGATCCGCTGCTACATAAATGACTTTATGATCTCCGGTCAGAGATGGAAACCCTGCAGCCATTACAGTGAGGTGTGTTGTTTCGCCATTTGGATATTCACGCATGATGGTGTTAACTCCGGTCATCACTGGCACTACCATTGCTGGTTCAGAGTTAAAAAAACTATTATTTTTTTCATAATGTTACCGTAATATGTGAGTATCCATCGACTAGACACTAAGCAAAAAAGCTCCCGAAGGAGCCTTCATTTTCACTTTCTTAAATCTAACGACAGACGGCTAACATTTAAGTATTGTGAAATATTATCAAATGTAATCATCATTGATTTACAAAAGATACATTTTGCCCCGAAAGGATTCCTGTCAGAAACATCAAAAGATGATGTTCTATACTGCGAACCATGGCAACACGGGCATCTAAAGTGAATATGGTTTGTAATATTTTCTACCTCAAAGTGCCACTACATGAACAGCCGCGGGGCCTTTAGGTCCGTTCTCAATACCAAATTCGACTTCCTGATTCTCAGTTAACGTTTTGAAATCGTTGCTCTGAATAGCTGAGAAATGGACAAACACATCTTTGCTACCATCTTTCGGCGTGATGAAACCAAAACCTTTTTCAGGGTTAAACCATTTCACTAAACCAGTCATTTTGTTAGACATCATTATTACCTTTTGAAGAAGTTAGCCCTTGGGCAGAATGGTCCGAAAAAAAATATCAGAGAGAAAAACCAACAAGGAAATCTCAAGAGGTACAAATAATAAAATTATAACAATGACTGCTTCAGATAATTTTGTAACAAACCAGAACACCATTAACGCATGATTAACCAACCATAGCAAGGATTACTTTTGTAAAGAAAAACACACGAATGAAACAATAGCTTTATTTATTAATAAAACGTGTCATTCTGTCTAATGACCTTTTATCTTACCCTTAAGATTTCAAGGATTTTGACTCATGGAAGAGTCCTTTTTATTTAAATTTCACATTCAGCGCTAAAAATAATCCGATTTAATATTAATCTACATCTGATATTTTTTATCTCTTAAAGATTCATAAATCCGTTGACAAGTCACTCCTGCGATGTAGCGTTTGTCAGCAATTTCAGCATAAAGCTGAGCTTCTGCTGCAATATCTCCGAGCATGTTGGTGAGCATTCCTTCGGCGGCTTTGGTTGTTTTGCCTCTGACGGCAGCGGCAAGATTTGCGGTATGCTGCGCTGCGTCAAGGCGTATGGCATATTTTGTTGCTTCGGCACGCAGCTGGTTAACACTATCAGACAGATCAGCAGCCCTGGCAGAAATTTCAGCGGCTTTCTGTTGTGCATCTTTAACAGCCTCATCACGGGATATAGTTCGCCCCTGTTCAATTATTCGAGCAGCAAATTGGACATTTACCTCTTGAGATAATTCGGCAGCATCACGCTCCGCCCATTTTTTTTGCCATCCTCTGTCGCTCCAGACATTACCTACGACAAATCCTACCAACACGAGCAAAATCACCGTGAATATCTGATTCACTGTTCTATCCCCCAGCAGGTTAATGCACTCTCCTGGTCACGACGAATAACCTGACCGTAACAATTATTTGAACGAATGCGGCAATCACGTCCACCGTCCTTTATCCACCAGCGAATCGCCTCGCATGCGCCTTTACGATCACCGGCATTAAGCCGCTTATAAAACGTCGACGGAAAACACTTACCAGGGCCAATGTTATAGGGACAGAATGACGCGATACCGACTTTCTGTGGCTCGGTCAGTGGAACTTTTATATTGCGCTCCACCCATGCCAGCGCCTTATCCCGCTCAATGGCGTTAACCTGGGCGCATTTTTCCTTCGACAGTTTCATTCCCGGAATAACAGGTTTACCGTCCACCATCGTTGCTCCCCGACAGATGGTCCATATGCCGGAGCCATCGCGGTATGCAGTGGTGTGATTCCCCTCTTTTTCATCCAGAAACTGATCGAGAATGTCAGGGGCAGGAGCACTGGCGGCAATCAGTGCCAGAACAGCAGCCGACAGGCTGTATCTGATTTTTACGTTCATGGATATTTATCAGGATTTATCGGCTTCAAATCCCCGGATATGTTAAATCTTACCTCACCAGTGATGGGCAGTGGCGGGAGGAGGATGTCAATCTGATAAACACAGAGGTGACTATGGATTACACAAATCTACCAAAACAAACTTTTGCTGATTTAATCGCACTCAGGCAAGCAGTCGTAGCTCTAATCAACTTGTTGCCGGAGAAGGAAAAGGAATTAGTTAAAGCGCTTCTTAACAGAACTGCCGCCGATTTTTCATCATATCCACTGACAGATGACCTTGCGGACCTTCCTGAATTAATTGCAGCGTCCGCCATTAAGCTTACTGAAGAGATTTACCCTCCTCAAAAATCTTCACAAAACTCCTGCGAGTAACTTCAATGCAATAATCGTAAAACGCCGCAAACTGCTCATCGCGGCGTTTTTTTTCATCTTCAGAAGGGATCAGCACCGACAATTTTTTATTCAGATCAGCGACGCTGCCCTCCAGTTTTTCAATGGGCGATTCAATATCATCTTTTTCTGACCGCAATGCCGTCGGCGGCGTCTTCAGAGAACCAGTAATTCTTCCCGGTAGCTTTCCTTTGTAGGTTATCCACACATTCTGCGCCTCTAAAATTATGGGGCGCTTTTCCGGCGACTGCTCATCCCCTACACATAACCCGGCAGCAACATCCAGGAATACCTGTCTGATTCTCATTCTGGCTGCTGCCTCATAAAACTCCAGCGCGGCACCTTCAACACGGTC
The DNA here is from genome assembly GCF_000026225.1 of Escherichia fergusonii ATCC 35469. Taxonomy (NCBI): domain Bacteria; kingdom Pseudomonadati; phylum Pseudomonadota; class Gammaproteobacteria; order Enterobacterales; family Enterobacteriaceae; genus Escherichia; species Escherichia fergusonii. Next base: position 4,527,689 of record NC_011740.1, on the reverse strand, counting down.
CAGCGAGATGTCCAGGTCAAAAATTTCACCGTCAAAGCGTTTTTTGTCCCGTAAGGCTACAGTTACCGCCACTTTATTCTCAAAATTGCGGACTCCTTTCACAACCAGTTCATAGTCTTGTGTCATTGGATTACTCTCTTCTCGCAACCTTACGCCTGTCTTCTTTAATCTTGAAATAAAGGTTTGTCAGATACGTCAGCAGGCCAAAAACCAGACTACCCAGCACACCGATTGCAGCCCACTGTGACGGAGTTACTTTATCGAGTAACTGCAATGCCCAGAAACCAGCATTACCAGCCGATGTGCCATAGGCGATACCTGTTGTTAACTTATCCATTGATTTCATATCCTCACCCCGATGTACACAGATGGTGCAATATGTTTGAAAAGATCGGAGTCTATGGGTTAGTTTTTATAGCAAACGTTGTTCTCAACGGCGCTAAAAAACAGACACATTAAAAATGTGGGTAATTATTTTAAAAGAAAATCATATATTAAATAATAATACGAGATATGTTTTCATATTTAGTGTACTGTATACGGCCATTTATACAGGAAAAGCCTATGTCAGAACGTAAAGACTCAAAATCACGCCGTAATTATCTCGTTAAATGTTCCTGCCCAAACTGCACCCAAGAGTCAGAACACAGTTTTTCAAGAGTACAAAAAGGTGCCCTTTTGATCTGCCCTCATTGCAACAAAGTATTCCAGACAAATCTTAAAGCTGTAGCTTGATTGATTTTATTCGTAACAAGTATTTTTTATATTTTAATAACATATTTAAAGCAGATAATAAAAAACCCGCCTGAGCGGGTTTAATATTGTGGTACTTTTTGTGGGAGTCATCCACTTACGCACTTTGTTTTGCTATGCCAGCAGTTAGCTTCTGCTGTAAAACTATTCATGCAGCAAACCTGCACTTCACCACAATGGTTAGCATACTTTTCCTGATTAAGTTATTGCCAAATATGCTGGCCATTGTTTCATGTATTGGACCTCCTTACTATTTATTAAAGAGATCCAATATTCACCACTCTGTCTGTATCTCCACTCAGGCATCAGCCTTCTTCGTTATCGTATACAGACAAACTATGAATTTTAATCAGTAATTATGACATTTGCTGCTGCAGGACCTTTAGCACCACTCTCTACAGAGAAGGTAACCTTTTGACCTTCAAATAAGGTTCGAAAATTATCATTCTGAATCGCAGAAAAATGCACAAACACATCTTTACTACCATCAACAGGAGAAATAAAGCCAAAACCTTTATCAGCGTTAAACCATTTTACTAAACCAGTCATTTTATTTGACATTCTACATTCCTTAACTTGAGCCTTTCGGCATAAATGGCTTGTATAACAGAAACGACTTCGTACTTAATTGGAGAGACTCAAAGAAGGAATAAGTGAATAACACCTGAAATGAGAACTGCTTTAGTAAACTACTTCGTATATCGTCTGTTCTTCAAACCGACGCAATCATTAACGCATAGTTGAACATATGAAGCAATGTTTATTTTAGACATCCAGCCATCTTCAACCCCATCAAAAAACTATAGCTTTCTTCAGGAACGTGTGTATAGTGCGCCCAGTTATCAGTATTAAGGAATTTTTTTTTGTCCCGTAAAATGACAGGAATTGTCAAAACCTTTGACGGCAAAAGCGGCAAGGGTCTTATCACCCCATCCGATGGTCGTATCGATGTCCAGCTTCATGTTTCAGCGCTCAATCTCCGCGATGCAGAAGAAATTACCACCGGATTACGCGTGGAATTTTGCCGGATAAATGGTCTGCGTGGCCCTTCAGCTGCCAATGTTTACCTTTCATGAGCTATATTAAAGCTTTAATTTCAGGCCCCATCGAATCAAACATGGAGAGTTTTCATGAATAACCCCGTCTGTCTTGATGACTGGTTGATTGGCTTTTAAAGCTTATGCTGTACTTTGACCGTAATAGCTCTGCTAATAATGTAATATGCAGACTCATTGTATCTAGGGACATAGTACTGGAAGAAAACATTTTAAACATCAGGCAAAGTCACCCGATAAATAATAAGTAAACAAACATGAATCCCGGAATGAGATTCAACATCTCTATTACCCTATTTAAAGCACAAAAACCCGCTCATCAGCGGGTTTTCTACTTTTTCTTAACGTCGGGTATATAAAGCCCATCGTTGAAAAAATTTTATCCATATTTTTTGAAAAATGCAAGCATTACGTCGCCATCTTCGGCGAAAATCATTTATCTCGTCACTTTTCTTAATTGCACCTCAGCATATGCTTCTTCCTGCCAGCACTTTGTAACCAGTTTATCAATGACATCTGCATATCCTTTGTACCACTGATAATCAGTCAGGTCTGGTACCAGCTTCTGGACATGACACCGCGCCAGTGTCGTTGGTAAACGACTAAACCGGTTTCCATTGCAACGCCCACAAATCTTATAAACAGGCGCGCCATGAAGCCGGGTCCTTTTTTCATCCAGGACAATACCTTTACCCTTACACCCTCTGCACGCTGTGCTGACTTCTCCCTTACCATGACAATGCTGACATAGTTCCTTCACCCACTCTTCCTTGATAACAGACTCCCCGCTTCTGGAGTATTTCACCACTTCGCGCAATACATTATGAAATCCAGTACCAGCACAAGGCTCACAGCGAGCCTTACTTGCCGCAGACCTGGAATAATCAGCAAAGGCAAAACTCACAAGGTAAGGGATGATCTGTAACCGGATTTCTTCACTCAATTTGTTCAATGTCGGGTTATCCAGTGCCATCGCGTAATTGAGCAGACCTTCAATCGCAAACTGAGGATCCTGAACGCCAGCTTTTGCCAGGAATAAGGCAAACCCAAGCGGTGCTTTCGACTGCACCATCCCCTGCGCAGCCATCACATCCGTAATCGTTAAACCACCTGAGCCTGTCGCCGGTGCGGCATCACTCAATTTTGGAGATTTTGGGGAGTAATATTTTGGTAAGGCTTCAAGGTTCATGCTCGTTCTCCACTTACGCCAGTACGCCAATTGCCAGCGCACGATCGATAAAACGAAATATCAGCTCCAGTTGGGAGCCATACTTCTCTTCAAATGTCACGGTATCCGCATGCAGCTCGTCGTGATGCTTTCTGCACAAAGGCAACACAAAGAGATCATGCGCTTTTGTACCCATTCCACCCTGACCGTGGCCTATCAGGTGGTGGGGATCATCAGCTGGCTTTCCACAACATGCGCACGGCTGCGTCTTAACCCAGCGCGTGTACTTTTCATTAACCCAGCGGCGACGTTTGGGGCGTAACATAAAAGACTCCGGCGACTCCGGATCCACTTTCAGCGCCAGCACCTTTTTCGCTTTATCCTGGATGATGCTGGTGGCAGGAACCGAAGGCACAAGGTCACTTTCCCGGGTGACAGATGGCACAACAGGCTTCGGTAATCTCAGTGCCTTACGGGCTGCACTTTCCGGTAAGGCATCCGCCAAATCATTACGAACCAGCCACCAGCACAGTTCCGGTATTGTCACAACGTGACTGTCATCAAAACCGAGATCCCGACGCACGACAGACAACACCCAGCGGGCACAGTTATCCGTTGCCATTGATTCCAGCCGTTCCGTGAACTGGTCACGCAGCTGGTTATCGCAGTGCCAGCACAGACGAATTGCTCCCGGAGCGTGCCGCATTGTGGTCATGTTCTCGCTGTGCCAGTCGGAATGAGGCCACTGACAGCCCTTTTCACGAAGTAACCAGCTTTCAAGACATTCCACACCACCAGCACGACGGATCACTGCCTCATTGCGGAACACGGCCCGAACGGCAGGATCATCCGCCAGCGGTTGTGATGCCGCCGGAACGGCACCACTGGCGAAAGATGAATAACGTTCCGGCTCAGGCTCCAGCAGGACACGCCCCTGCATAAACAGGGGCATCAGCTCTGAACCTGGCCTGAACAATACGATCCCCATACGCGGGGCAATTTCAGGGGTCAGTAGTGCTCTCACGGTCACCTCAATGAACGGTATCGAGCAGCTTTAACAGCTCAGGGAATCGGGATTCGAAGAAATGCGGCTGCGTCTCGCGCGGATTTGCAGGACTGGTGATGTTCTTGCCGAACATGCAGCCTTTCGCCGTCAGCGACCAGAATTTTTTGATGTTGTTAATCGCGGTACGGCTGTATCGTTCGCGTTGTTCAACGATCCCCAGCTTCACCATCTGGTGATATGCCTGATTAGCCGTCAGGCGGATACCATACTGCCTCAGCAGTGCACTCAGCGACAGCGTGGGGCGACTTGAGCCATCGTGTGCATCAGCAGGAGCATCAATGGCATAGCGCGGTGCCAGATTCGGTAAGCCAACAGCCTCCTGGAGTTTCTGGCAGGCACCAAGCACTGAAGAGTTAGACAGGTTTAATTCCCGGCGCATAAAGTCCAGCAGAATCACACCAGCCTGCATCTTGTCAGCAGCCTGTCCGGATAATTTTTCCGGTGCGCTGGTTACCATGTCGAAAGTACGGATCACCTTCAGATGGAATGACGGGCTGATCCACATTGCATAGGCATACACCAGTTCTTTGCAGACATACGTCCCCTGGTTATTTCCGCCACGAATAACGTTAACTGGCTCTATATTGACCGAGTTGCAAATCTGCAACTCGCTTATTAAACGCTCAGTTTGCTCATTGCGGAGCCAGAATGCAGGCTTATGCTTATCCAGAGAACCAGCAGCCCTGTGCAGATCGTTCAGGCTGTAACGCCCATAAGCATCACGACGAACTTCAATACCATCAATAACCATCAGATTATTCATACTTCGTTTCTCCTCTTAATCAGGCGGCTGCACCCGCCGTTTTCTCGTACTTACTGATAGTGATCTCGACCTTCCCTTCCGGGATAACCGGTCCCCACTCCACCAGCATTCTTTTCACCTGACTGTCGTCTTCCCACACACCCGCGTGGGTCAGGGCGTCAAACAGCGCCTTGTTATAGTTGTCCAGATCGCGGATCCGGTTATCAGGAGGAAACAACACGATCTCCACTGAAGCAGGTGCCGACGTTGGTTTCGGCAGACGACGTAACTGCTCAACTATTGCAGCGCACGCCGCGCTCTGGAATTTTCGCCCCGCCGCGCTTATCAGGCTCTTACCTGCAAACGCCCCTTTGTTAGGGTGTCGCCAGTACGTGTTCACGCTGGGCGGGAAAGGCAGGATAAGCTTCATACTTTCAAGCCCCTTTCATGTAACCAGTGAGTTGCACGCAGCCTGGCGTATTCCTCACCGGCAAGCAGTGCGCGGATAATCCCGACCGCCTCGCTGTCGTCGTCCTTCACTGCGGTATGAAGCGTTATCCCCCGGGCCACGCCACGCTTTATTGTGATGACGCCTTTTTTCTCCAGTGCGCGAAGATGCTCCACCGCTGCATTCACCGAACGGTATCCCAGCATGGTTGCCACCTCCTGATTGGTTGGCGGGAAGCCACGTTCTTTCTGGTAAGAAATCAGCATATCCAGCACCTGCTGCTGGCATTGAGTTAACGTCGTCATTAAGCCCCCACGTAATTCCCTGACAGATACCACTCTTCACCCGATGCAGCGCGCTTGCTGCTTTTCCGTAAACACTGCTCACGACGCGCCAGAAAATTGTTTCGTTCTGGCTGGGAGTGGCTTTCACGGAATGCCGCCATCCACACCGTTGCAGCTCGACGGAATAAGCCCCTGGACTCCAGTTCTTCAGCCTGGCGGGTCAGGCACAAAATCACCCGGGGGTCGTTAGTGCCGACATAGAAATTGCGCACAGGTCTGGTTTCACGAACAGATTGTGGTTCCGGCTCCTGCGCTCTCTCAGTCAGGCGCGGGAAATGTCTGCGTGTATCTCCTTCACAACGGTGAGCCACACGCCCACTCTGACGTAACTTGCTTGCTGACTGCAGAACGCGCTGCCGTGAGTAACCTGCAAAAGCATCCGCAATGTCTCCGGAAGTACAGCCCGGATGGGCTTCAATGAATTTCTGAACGTCATTCAAAAGACTCATGATCACCCCCTGAATCCTGCCGGGATCTGGCTGTAGTCCACGTTGTCGTAACTGGCTTTGAAGTACGGGTCTTCACGTTTTTCTGTGTGCGTGCTGACGGACGGCGATAAGCGCAGGGAAAGCTCATCCCATTTTTCCCGCAACTTCGACGGGCTGAGCACGTTACGGCACCAGAACGGATCGCGGCTGACGCGGCTGTACATCTCGCAGATTTGTTTGTGAGTACGACCATCCTGCACACACATCAGGCGAATTTCGTTTGCCCATGCTGTCCAGTTCGGTTCTTTGGGACGAACCACCTCGCCGTCACATTCGGCGGCCTGCTCGTACAGGGCAATGATTTTTTTCCAGAGCCACTGTGCGCAGGTCAAATCATCCTGCGTTCCCCACTGGCGCTTTTTAGGGCTGAATACAACCGCATCAGGATGGCGAGTTAAAAAATCCTGTTCAGCCGTCTGCGTGTCCGGTTGCGAAGCGTCCGGACGAGAAGGTTTTTTATCTGACGGATCATGTTTTGATTTTACTGACGGATCCCCGCCAGATTCTGACGGGTGAAAACCCGCTTTTTTGCCAGATTTCGACGCATCAAATTTTGACGGGTCAGATTTTGATGCGTCAGATTTTGATGGGTCAGAATCTGACAGTTGAGAAAATGCCGCTGCCTGAAGCTTCGCAACGTTAAGCTGATAAACATTCGACGCATTGCGGTTACCCTGGCGACTCGCCTTACGCGTTAACCAGCCTTCTGCTTCCAGCCGTGCGATAGCCGTTCTGACGGTACTCATCCCCGCGCCAATCTGACGGGCAATGGTTTCAATTGATGGCCAGCACACACCTTCGTCATTACTGAAATCAGCCAGGCGGGCCATAATTGCCACGCTGGATAATTTCATGCCTGACGCTGCGCAACCATCCCATACATAGCCGGTTAATTTAGTGCTCATGACCGACCTCTATTTCCCTGAATTTACGACGAAACTGTTCGAGCGGGCTGAAGCACTCATGCTCATAGCCTTCACGGAGGTAGATAACCCGTTGTGTTTCCGGCTCCCAACGAATGACTCTGACGGGTACTCCGTAGTGATCTTTGAACCAGCGGTTAACTTGTCGCAAAGGACTGTCTCCTTCTGCCGGTTGAAATCACCCACAGCCCACTCAGCAAAGCTGTGGGTTACAATTTCCCTGTCACCTGGTACATTTACTGCATAGCAATACTCCACCTTCGCTTTTCCACCCGGTACAGGAAGCGCAATCAGTTGCGAGCGACGGTAGTGTATTGTTAAACTGTTCATGCGTTAGTTTCTCCACAGTCACGACACGCCACGGCGCCCGGAGCTGCACACTCGCGGGCGTCACTACTTTCTGAAACGCAAAAGATTTTGTAGACCAGTGCTGCATGCTCCTGCAGCTTCGAAATTGAGAGGTACAGCTCATCGTTAATTGCTGTCTTCTCATGCGGTTCCACTACACCGTCTTCAATTGCTGAACGAATCTGTTTTGAATAACTGCCGATCTGTTCAATGACCTCCAGCAGGCGTTGGTTGATATCGGCGTTGTCCACATCCTCGATGTCAGGAAGAGACACAAAGACGCCATTTGCAGACTGCGCCACAGCATCAGCAATGAAGTGAGTGCCACCAGCACGCTGTAAAACCATTGCCCATCCCAGCGGGAAAATCTGATCGCCATCTGCACGAAGGCGGTTGAATAAAGCGTTTTCTGTTACATCGAGCCAGTCAGCCGCTTCAGCGTAACCACCCGGCAACGCCGCGATAGTTTTTCTGACAGCTTTCACGTACCACACAGGCTGTTTTTCTATTTTCCAGTGATGATTACCCACGGTTAGCCTCATCGTTCTGTGGTTTCTGTTAATCGATTTATCCATTAGATTTTTCATAAAGCTCAGGTTTAAATAGCAAGCGTCCGCAAGTTCTATATGCAGCTTCTGCTGCACGTCCTTTTGGAATTAACCGGCCCGGACGGTTTCGCCACTGATAAACGGCTTCAGTTGTTATGCCGAAAAAAGCAGCAACTTTCTCAATACTGCCGAAGTAGCTTTCGATATCGTCAGTTGTCATACGCTCTCCAAAACTAAGTTTTATTAGATGTTAATTATCAATCTATCTTAGGTCAATAAAAACTAAGATTACTTAGCAATTCAAGAAATGGTGCTCCTATGGAAACGGTTGGTCAGCGTATAAAAGCTCTGAGAAGGGTTACCAGAACGTCCCAGAAAGAATTGGGTAAATTTTGTGGGGTAAGTGACGTTGCTGTGGGGTACTGGGAAAAAGACATCAATGTCCCTGGCGGGGAAGCACTTTCGAAATTAGCGAAGTTCTTTAATACGTCAATAGATTACATTCTTTATGGTGCTGAGTTTGAAGGCAAACTCGTCACAAACATGCGCAGAGTTCCTGTAATTTCGTGGGTTCAGGCTGGGCAGTTTACTGAGTGCAGGGCAGCAGAAGTGTTTAGTGAAGTGGACAAGTGGGTAGATACATCTTTAAAGATTGGTGATAACTCATTTGCATTAGAAGTTAAAGGCGACTCCATGACTAACCCTAATGGCCTCCCAACAATACCAGAAGGTGCAACAGTGATTGTAGATCCTGATGCAGAACCTCGTCATGGAAAAATAGTCATTGCTCGACTTGATGGAACGAACGAAGCTACAGTAAAAAAATTAGTCATCGATGGTCCTCAAAAGTTTTTAGTACCATTGAATCCCCGGTATCCCAACATCCCGATCAATGGTAATTGCCTGATCATTGGTGTAGTCAAAGGAGTTCAATACGAACTCTAGTACCTCCCTTCTCTAACTAAGGCACCAAGCTAAGAAAAGTTTGGTGTTTTCTCTTGCCTTAAAAACTAAGTTAAGTTAGATTCTATGTCAAAGATAACGAACAGGCAGGACGCCCACGAAGTAGCCGCCTGAGGCATATGAAGTCCTAGATGATTCGTTAGCAACAAAAAAGCGCCCTAGTGCACGCTTCGCTCTTTAACAATCTGGATATCCACAACAGTAGCAATCTACAGATTGCCGTTAAGTTTTCTGGACAACTCCTCAATGGATGGAGGCGATACGTAATCTGGATTTTTATTCATCAGAAACTTATTTTCACAGTGGAGGCACCTGCTTTTATGAAAAAGCTCATCTTCGCTAACCGGGAATGGTTGAAGTATCGATACTATCTTTTGTCCAAAACATTTTGGGCAAAGATGCATGGTTATGCTGCCACCGTTCACGATTACCTCCTTCGAGTATACAAAAGTACCCGACTCAAGTTGGTTAAGGATATAGCCTTCCGTCTGAGCCTCAAAGTTTTCGAATTCTGCAATTTTAGCTTTGAGAGAAGCATTTATTTCTTGATAAGAGCCCACCAGTTCAACGAGAGACACGCATTCGCGCTGAATAGACACAAGCTTTGAGTTCAGCTCACCAATAGCCGCATTTACTTCAGCTTGAGTTTTTGCCTCGTTCATTAGTTTTGCAATCTGGGCTATTTCACGAATAGCCGTCATTGCTGCCGTTAATTCAGCGATCACATTGAATACTCTTATTGTTGTTGGGGATATCCAGATTAACCGAATCCTTGTTGTTGGGGAATAACCAGGTCCACCTCGCCTGATGTGGCTAAAAGCAGGCACATAACAGCTAAGTATTTTCAACCAGAGAGAATCCTTAGCGTTGTGGTGAATGCGGCTCAGCGCACGCGGGTTAAGGTTGAGGCTGACAGTCGACCTTCTGTGGATACCCACCCGCCTGGTGTGCAACCTTCGCCAGGCACCGGGAGGCACCCGGCACCACAACTTTATGCTGTGTGTAGTCTTGGCGGTACCAGTTTGTACCCTTGCTTCCAGCTGGTACCGCTCTTTTTACAAAACAGAGAAGAGCATCACCGGACGACGGGCTCATAACCCAATCCATCCGGGCGGCTGCCACCGCAGGTGTTCTTCTCTGTTTTGTGGAGAAACCAACCGACCTTGCAGGGGCGATATGATGAGGAACAGCAAAATGGCTAGCGAACGCAGTACTGATGTGCAGGCATTTATCGGGGAGCTGGACGGCGGCGTATTTGAAACCAAAATCGGCGCAGTTCTCAGTGAAGTCGCTTCCGGTGTGATGAACACGAAAACCAAAGGGAAGGTCTCACTCAACCTGGAAATCGAACCATTTGATGAGAACCGTGTGAAAATCAAACACAAACTCTCATATATTCGCCCGACTAACCGCGGGAAAATTTCCGAAGAAGACACCACCGAAACGCCGATGTATGTCAATCGCGGTGGTCGCCTGACAATTCTGCAGGAAGACCAGGGACAATTACTGACTCTTGCCGGTGAACCTGACGGAAAACTCCGCGCAGCAGGTCATTAATATCGTTCTTAATTAACTGATTATTTATTTCATCACTGAATATCTTTATATAGTGAGGACTTATTATGTCTCAGAACTTAGACGCAACCGCAATTAATCAAATCCATGCTCTTATTTCTGCTCAGGGTGTTAATGAAATTATCAGTAAGATTGGTGCCGATGCTGTGGCATTGCCTGAGAATTTCCGCATTCATGATCTGGAAAAATTTAATTTAAATCGCTTCCGTTTCCGTGGTGCGCTTTCCACTGCCAGCATCGATGACTTTACCCGTTATTCTAAAGATCTTGCAGATGAAGGCACCCGCTGCTTTATCGATGCTGATAATATGCGTGCCGTCAGTGTGCTTAACCTGGGTACTATTGATGAACCAGGTCACGCAGATAACACCGCCACTCTCAAACTGAAAAAGACAGCACCGTTCTCTGCACTGTTGTCTGTTAACAGCGAGCGTAACTCCCAGAAGTCACTGGCAGAATGGATTGAAGACTGGGCCGACTACCTTGTGGGTTTTGATGCTAATGGTGACGCTATCCAGGCAACAAAATCGGCTGCGGCTGTCCGTAAAATCACGATTGAAGCAAACCAGACCGCTGATTTTGAAGATAATGACTTCAGCGGCAAACGCTCCCTGATGGAGTCTGTCGAAGCGAAGACCAAAGACATTATGCCAGTGGCATTTGAATTTAAATGCGTTCCGTTTGAAGGTCTGAAAGAACGTTCTTTTAAATTACGCCTCAGCATTATCACTGGCGATCGTCCTGTACTTGTTCTGCGCATTATTCAGCTGGAGGCTGTGCAGGAAGAAATGGCTAACGAATTTCGCGATCTGCTTGTTGAGAAATTCAAAGACAGCAAAGTAGAAACCTTTATTGGTACTTTCACCGCCTGATTTGATTACTGCAAATGCCCCTGCGGGGGCATTTATGGAAACGTAATTAACTCAATAATCGCCGGATGGTGAGGGCTTCCTTTTACCAGAATTCAGTGCGGTGCAGCGCAAATAACGTGGAGAACAAAATGTCATTTATTAAAACTTTTTCTGGGAAGCATTTTTATTATGACAGGATAAATAAAGACGACATCGTGATTAACGATATCGCGGTTTCCCTTTCAAATATCTGTCGCTTTGCAGGACATCTTTCACACTTCTACAGCGTCGCCCAGCATGCGGTGCTTTGCAGCCAGCTGGTACCGCAGGAATTTGCTTTTGAAGCGTTAATGCATGATGCAACAGAAGCGTATTGCCAGGACATCCCGGCTCCACTGAAACGCCTTCTTCCTGATTATAAACGGATGGAAGAAAAAATAGACGCCGTAATCCGTGAGAAATACGGGTTACCCCCGGTTATGAGCACACCTGTGAAATATGCCGATCTCATCATGCTGGCAACCGAACGCCGCGATCTCGGACTTGATGATGGCTCTTTCTGGCCTGTACTGGAAGGCATCCCGGCAACAGAGATGTTCAAAGTTATTCCACTGGCTCCGAGCCATGCCTACGGGATGTTTATGGAGCGCTTTAACGAGTTATCGGAGTTACGCACATGCGCATGAGTCTTTCAACCGAACAATCACTGGAGGGGCAGCAATGAACAACTTAATGACAACAAAACAAGTCGCCGAATTCTGTGGCGTTTCAATATCGACGGTGCTTCGCTGGAACAGCGTAAACAGGAGGACTGGCCAGAAATACAGACCAGATTTTCCAGATCCTGATATTAAATCCTGCCCAAATAAATGGGCATCACGCAAGATATATAGGTTTGCTGGAGTAATAGAGTAACAAACATTAGCTCAAATGAGAGCTGGCACAGATATGGCACAGACCAAACAAATCTGACTGTCTGCTCTGTGCCAGGAGCAGCCATTGCTAAGCCCATCCTGTATTGTGCAGGTCAGCTCGTTTTTAAAGAGTCCGGCCATCATCTTACTGGTACAGACACCATATACTTTGTGACGGTCAGGCTACATATGCACAACTCAACTTATTCATCTATTTTTTGCTTTAGCATGTCAGTGTTGCTTTCTCGTCGGCGGGTGAGCGGTGACCTGACCTGTCGATAAAGGAACGTAGCACGTTTTATGCAACACCCGCATGCGGCAGAAAATTATTGCCGAACGTTTACCCCTGTCAACAAGCTTTACTTTCTGAGGCGCGCCAGCCCGCGAGGAAAACAATCTGAACATCAAACAATTAATGACACAAGAAATACGATTAAAGATTTTTTTGTGCATGCCGATAGTGCTTTTTTAAAAGGAGAAATCTATGTCTGTCACAATTCAGGGGAATACCTCAACCGTTATTTCAAACAACTCCGCCCCGGAAGGAACATCAGAAATAGCCAAAATCACAAGACAAATTCAGGTGCTGACTGAAAAGCTTGGGAAAATCTCATCGGAAGAGGGGATGACGACACAGCAGAAAAAAGAAATGGCTGCATTGGTACAGAAGCAAATTGAAAGCCTCAGGGCTCAACTGGAGCAGTTGTTAAGGCAGCAGGCAGAGAAAAAGAATAAAGACGCGACAGTTCAGCCTGATAAAAAAGAAGAGAAAAAAGACGATACAAATACCGCTGGCACCATTGATATTTACGTCTAAGTGACAGCTGTATTGTGGCCCTCATCGGGCCACTTTTCGCCATCAGCCTTTTCTTTAAAGACATATTATCTTTGTATCATTTCTGATAGTTAACATTACAAGATATAAGTAATGGACGCACTCCCAATTAGTCTATTTAAATCGCCACGAGTTTAACTGACAACCCATGATCAATTATGAATTGCAACTATTTCTGTAGTCACTTTTGTGGGGACAGTCCACAAAACTGCCAACTTCCGCTTCTTGCTCAAAGCGGACTGTCAGTTGCTGTCTGAACCAGTACAAGTAACGATCGATTCAACTCTCTCCCACCATGCCTGGTAAGCTTTACGCTGTTCTTCTAAATAATCGCTCTTGTCATAAACCTGCCATACCCCTGGCAGTTTATGACCGAGCATTATTTCTGCAATATGAGGCGCAGTAAGATCAGAAAAGTTTGTTCGTGCTGTTCGTCTCAAATCATGAAGAGACCAATGGGGGAATTGATACCCTAAACGCCGCCATGCGTACTGCATTAAATTGTAAGGCAGCGACTGCAATGATGTCCGACCAACGGGTTCCCTACATCCTTCCTTAGTAAAAAGCATATCGGAACCATTGTTCATAGAGATAACGTACTTTATAAGCTCTTCAACCGGTTCAATAATGGGGCGCTTTAGCGGTTCACCTGTTATATCCCCTGTCTTATGTCGTTCTGGCGGTACAGTCCATACCTTATTAATGAAATCAAAATCATCCACCCTAGCGGTAATTAGCTCTGAACTACGGCAGCCAAAATGCAGCAATAGTTTAATGAAGGCCCGGTATTTAGGAACCATTCGAGAACCATCGATCGCAGCATAAAGGATTTTAATTTCATCATGTGTCAGAAACCGTTTCTTCTGACCTTTACGGATATCCATATCTTTACCCGTGATATCCGACAGCGGGCGAGTTTCAATAAGCTTTCTCTTATACGCCCAGACGTGGGCCTGCTTTGCGTTAATTAGCAATCGGTCTGCTATTGCAGGAGTCTTAGTGCTAAGAGGCTCCAGGACTTCTAACCAATCATGCAATGTAGCTGCATCGTGAGGGATATTCCCGATTTTAGAGAACAGGTGCAGCTCAAACGAGCGGAGTATCTGTTCAGAACCTTTTTTATTTTTTACACAATATGCTTCATACCAAGCACGGATCACAGACTCTACCGTCATGGCTTCAGTAGCTTTTCGTTTTTCAGCCTGCTTGACCAATCGTGGATTGCGGTTTGACTCGAGTTCACCACGAAGACGGATAACTTCTTCTCTGGCCTCTTTTAGTCCAGTTGCCGGGTAAGTTCCGATATCAAGACGCTCACCTTTCCCCGCCCACTGATAACGATATTGGAACACTACGCGACCTTTCGGTGATACTCTAACAGACAGACCATCACGATCGGATTTAACCAAAACCTTATCACGTTCCTTTCCAACGACTGAACGCAACCACGCATCAGACAGCGCCATTACTCACCTTGTACAAATCGCAAAACACCTCTGCTGCTTTGTACATTATGTACAAGCATATGTACAGATTTTTGATGAAAGCAAGCTGATCGATTTAAAGTTACATGAAAGAACTTTCAATTAAAGAAGCCACATAACTAAATGTATTTAAATGATTTATATAGCTCAACCTCAATTAACTGAAAGGATTTTGAAAGAGTAAAAGAGCTTTAATTTGGGGTTAATTATTGGGGTGAGAAATAATGGCAAAAGTGCGGCGCTTCGCCACCTCTTGCAAATAAGGAGACAACGTCATAATTCTTTCTTCTTGAGTAAGCGGCATCGCGCCGCGCTTGTTGAAAACGAAAAATTGCGGCTATTTTACCCATCAACGGGGGGGAGGCAATCAGTGTTTACACAGGAGCTGCTCCAGTTCGTGCAACGAAGAAACGGTCCAGGTAGGCGCGATGCCTTCTGGTTGCTCGCGATTGTGAGCATTCAGCCAGCAGGTCGCAAGCCCGGCGTTGATGCCACCGAGAATATCGGACTCGGCAGTGTCGCCAACCATCAGCACGCGTGAACGGTCAGGATTGCCCGCCTGTTCCAGCGCATAATCGAAAATTTTCTTATTCGGTTTGGCTACGCCAACTTCTTCGGAAATCACCAACAAATCGAAATAATCACGCAGGCCCGTGCGTTCCAGACGCACTTGCTGCAAGGCGCTAAAGCCGTTGGTGATGATGCCGATTTTGGCGTTGCCGCGAATGGCATTAAGCAGGGAAACCGCGCCCGGCAGCGGTGTGCAAATTTCCGCCATCGCATTAATGAAGGCCTCGTTGAGTTTACCTGGCTCGACGTTCAGCCGTTCGGCCCAGCTCTCAAAACGCCCGTGCTGAAGCTGTAATGAAGTGATAGCACCGTTTTGATAATCTACCCACAGGGGCTTGTTAACGGCCTGATAGTCCTGAAAATCTTCAGCGGTAAAAGTGACGCTGTAATCAAGAAACATCCGCTGCAGGCCGGTGAACGAGTCAAAGGTAAACAGCGTTTCATCGGCATCAAAGAAAATCCAGTCCCACTTCATTATTCCACCTTGTCTTACATACTGATTGGCAACGCCATGATGATGGCGTCTTCGCGACCGTCCTTGGTGGGGTAGTAATTGCGGCGAATCGTCGCCTCGTTAAAGCCTAAACTTTCGTACAGGGCAATGGCGGCAGCGTTTGAGGCACGGACTTCCAGCCATAACGTCGCCACACCGCGTTTTTCCAGTTCGTCGATCAGATGTTCCAGCAGCGCCCTTCCCAGCCCCTGACGCTGATAGTCGGGATCGACCGCAATATTGAACAATGTAGCTTCATCCAGCACCACTTGCGTAATCGCAAACGCCGCCATTTTGCCGTTTTGCGTTAACTGAAAGTTGAGATAACGCTCGCCCTGATTACTGGCAAAGGTTTTTTCACTCCACGGAAAGGCGTGGGCGCGTTGTTCAATGTGGAAAGCCGCTGGTAAATCAGTCGTTTCGAGGGAAGAAATCGTGTTCATATGTGCAAATTTGTTGCCATAACGCGGCGCGTGCCGTTGGGTTTGCCCGTAATTCGGTGAGCGCCGGTGATGCCACCTGAGCGCCTTCCAGTGATAGCGGTTCGTCAGTACCCAACCGCCAGCTGTTGCAGCGACTGCCTTGCGGCAGCATCGCGATCTTTTCTGGCGTCAGTTGCAGCACCTGGTCGGGGCTGACGGTTAATGCGCGCAGAACGTCGCTCACTAAAGGATCAGTCAGGGCGGGAAGATCGTTTGCCACCATCACCAGACGGACGTGTGCCGGGATCGCAATGGCAATCTCCCCCTGCAACGCGCCAGGGCGACGCAGCGACCACTGGGTAATGCCCAGTTGCTGTAACTGCCAGTCTCGTCGGGATGTCATAGCGAATCGCTCCTGTTGTCAGGGGCGCAAATATAGCAAATTCGTCGATACCGCGCCAACATATGGCTATAATCGCCGCCAGTATCAATTGAGGAGCATTCCATGTCTGCATTTACCCCGGCAAGTGAAGTCTTGCTGCGTCACAGTGATGATTTCGAACAAAGCCGTATTCTGTTTGCCGGAGACTTACAGGATGACCTGCCCGCGCGTTTAGATACCGCGGCCAGCCGTGCTCATACCCAGCAGTTCCACCACTGGCAGGTATTAAGCCGCCAGATGGGTGATAACGCCCGTTTTAGCCTGGTCGCCACGGCGGATGATGTCGCAGATTGCGATACGCTGATTTACTACTGGCCGAAGAACAAACCGGAAGCCCAGTTCCAGTTGATGAATTTACTTTCTCTGCTGCCGGTGGGGACGGATATTTTTGTCGTTGGCGAGAACCGAAGCGGCGTGCGCAGCGCAGAGCAGATGCTGGCAGATTATGCGCCGTTGAATAAAGTCGACAGCGCCCGTCGCTGTGGCCTCTATTTTGGTCGTCTGGAAAAGCAGCCGATGTTTGATGCCGATAAATTCTGGGGCGAATATAACGTCGATGGCCTGACGGTCAAAACGCTGCCGGGCGTGTTTAGCCGCGACGGTCTGGATGTCGGTAGCCAACTGCTGCTCTCGACGTTAACTCCGCACACGAAAGGTAAAGTGCTGGATGTCGGCTGTGGCGCGGGCGTGCTTTCGGTTGCCTTTGCGCGCCATTCGCCGAAAATTCGTCTCACGTTGTGCGATGTTTCTGCGCCAGCAGTTGAAGCCAGCCGTGCAACACTTGCTGCCAACGGTATTGAAGGTGAAGTCTTTGCCAGCAACGTCTTTTCCGAGGTGAAAGGTCGCTTTGATATGATCATCTCCAACCCGCCGTTCCACGATGGGATGCAAACCAGCCTGGATGCGGCGCAAACGCTGATTCGCGGCGCGGTGCGTCATCTTAACAGCGGCGGCGAGCTGAGAATTGTGGCGAACGCCTTCCTGCCTTACCCGGACGTGCTGGATGAGACATTTGGCTTCCACGAAGTGATCGCGCAAACCGGGCGCTTCAAGGTGTATCGCGCCATTATGACCCGCCAGGCGAAGAAAGGTTAAGTATCCCCATATGAGCCCGATGAGTTTGCACATCGGGCATATGACTGTTTTTTTTACTCTAAGAATGCGGCGGTTAGCACCTTTTTTCGGTTTAATCGGTGCCTCACACACTTAATAAGCATCCTTTCAACAATCAAGCATGTGTACTATCTCTTTGCGCGAATTCAAGGATAATCATAATATGGAAAATAACTCATCAATGTCTGGTATAGCTTGTAATGCTTGCGGGTATCTTGTTTTCGCCAGCAAGGAAGATGCTTTTTTTGAGATCTGTCCCGTATGCCACTGGCAGAATGACGGTAAGACAGGCGATCAGTACAGTAGTTGTAACCACGCCACACCGAATGAATATAAAAAAACGGAAATTTTTCAAAAACAAATAGCGCAAATTGTAATTAAAAGCAAAAAATAAAATGAAAAAAGATTACGCATACGCTATTGAATTGCCTTACTGGCAGGCACCAAATGATTATGTTCATATTGAAAGTATTGGTGATTCATTAATAATCAGTTTTCCTCTCTGGAGAGCTTCAACAAAATACTCCAGATTTAAGGGTGTTGTTGAATTTACAGAAGTATGGGCTACGCGTTATGAACGCAATAAAGATCGCAGATACTATACTCCTTGTGGTGAGAATGACTTTGCTTCATGTTACTGGGTAGTCCCGGTGTCATCATGGCTGGAAAAACTCGAGAACGAAAGAACAGAGCATTTTACTGACTGGAAATTATATGACTCAGGAACATACACGCATTACATTGTCCAAAGTCATGACTTCTACATTGAAATCATTGCTAAAAAAATCACTATCTCACGGAAGTTAAAAAAATGATGCTACATTGCCAGAGCAAAACTCCCGGATTATCATACTACGTTTATTGATAATTTTGACATCCTTTGTGATGAATACTACACAAGGGATATTGAAATTGAGTCTGAAAAATATTGCGAACGAGAATTCACGCAACAGTACCCGCATACCGTGTCGGATGCGGCGTGAACGCCTTATCCAACATACAAAACCTGCACGTTAGCCCTTCGTAGGCCAGATAAGACGCGCCAGCGTCGCATTTGGCATCTGTGCCTACATGTCGTGTCAGGTAAGGCCTGAACGCTTTATCCGACCGACAACCGAATTATCCACAATCCGCCGATGGCCATTTTTCCAGCAATTACACATCTGGCGATAATTAACTATTGACGAAAAGCTGAAAACCACTAGAATGCGCCTCCGTGGTAGCAATTCTTTTTAAGAATTGATGGTATGCGAAGGTGGCGGAATTGGTAGACGCGCTAGCTTCAGGTGTTAGTGTCCTTACGGACGTGGGGGTTCAAGTCCCCCCCCTCGCACCAAAAACCACGTTGATATTGCTCGCACTGGGCGAAGGTGGCGGAATTGGTAGACGCGCTAGCTTCAGGTGTTAGTGTTCTTACGGACGTGGGGGTTCAAGTCCCCCCCCTCGCACCAAACGAGGCGATATCAAAAAAGTAAGATGACTGTGCGAAGGTGGCGGAATTGGTAGACGCGCTAGCTTCAGGTGTTAGTGTCCTTACGGACGTGGGGGTTCAAGTCCCCCCCCTCGCACCAATTATCTTTACTTCCTTCCTTGTTTCTTCCCTGTTTTGTCATCCCTGATTCAAATTCATTATCATCAGCATGATTCCAGCAATAAGCACCAGGCACGATGGTAGCAAAATGTAATGCCGTAACTGTTTGTGATACAACATCACCGGCGTCAACACCAATCCCATCAGAATGACAATCCGCCACTGATCCGGCGATAAATCCGCATACGTCAGCCCTGCAATCAGCAATCCTGGCAGAAACACTCCCCAGCCACTGCCCAGCATACGTTGCAACATGGTTTCATCTCTTTCACTGATAATGATAACCAATATCATATGATAATTTTTATCATTTGCAAGTCAGAGAAATCCCTTGCTATCGAATAAACCTATCGCTAGGATTAGCAATCATTATCATTTAGATTACCATCGCGATTATGGCCTATCGTTCCGCACCGCTCTATGAAGATGTTATCTGGCGAACGCATCTCCAGCCGCAGGATGCTGGGCTTGCACAAGCCGTACGTGCGACGATCGCCGAACATCGAGAACATTTGCTCGAGTTTATCCGCCTGGATGAACCCGCCCCGTTTAACGCCATGACGCTGGCGCAATGGTCATCACCGAATACGCTAAGTTCTCTACTGGCGGTCTATTCCGATCATATCTACCGCAATCAACCGATGATGATCCGCGAGAACAAACCGCTGATCTCACTATGGGCACAATGGTATATCGGCCTGATGGTGCCGCCATTAATGCTGGCGCTGCTGACGCAGGAAAAAGCATTAGATGTGTCGCCGGAACATTTCCATGCTGAGTTTCACGAAACCGGACGCGCCGCCTGTTTCTGGGTCGATGTGTGTGAAGATAAAAACGCAACACCACATTCGCCGCAGCAGCGAATGGAAAAGTTAATCAGCCAGGCGCTGGTTCCGATTGTGCAGGCATTAGAAGCAACGGGAGAGATTAACGGCAAACTTATCTGGAGTAATACCGGGTATTTGATCAACTGGTATCTGACTGAGATGAAGCAACTGCTCGGCGAGGCGACGGTTGAATCGCTGCGCCATGCCCTCTTTTTTGAGAAAACGCTTACTACCGGTGAAGATAATCCACTCTGGCGTACCGTGGTGCTGCGCGACGGCCTGCTGGTGCGCCGCACTTGCTGCCAGCGTTATCGCTTACCGGATGTGCAGCAATGTGGTGACTGTACGCTGAAATAACTGAGGGTGAATATTTGCCAGTAATCGCGCTGCCGGGTCAACTTACCCGGCATTATCGTTTAGACTGCAGTTGGTAATGCACTTTCGGATTGCGTGCCGTGCATATAAAGAAGAATATCGGCGGCATCAAGTAGGCCAGCATCAGAATTGACACCCAACTTCGCCATTACGTTAAATTTATGCGCCCGAATTGTTTTAATATTACGTTTCAATTGTGCAGCGATTTGTATCATTGAATATCCATGCGACATATAATGTAATATTTCACGCTCTGTAGGGCTTAACATGTCGAGATACCACGGATTTCCTGCGCTATCTTTTTTCTGCCGTATACAGGTTAACGAGTTATAAAGATCCTCTTGCAATACCCGTAATGTTGAAGCCTTACTTAAAACCCCATCGAGCGGTGATGGTGATAATGAATTAATTAAGCGCGCTTCCATATCATCATCGGCAATAACCAACCGCCGCATACGCGGATTTTTATTTGCCAGTTCATTCAGGTAAGACAACCCCACTCTGCGTTCTTTACGAATAGCTGAGAGTGAAAAAATGACAGCCGAAAAACTTGTTGTCATCATCGCCATGCGAAAAGCATCTTGTGTCGAGTAGGTATATAACCTGTAAGGATAACCAGGGAAAGTATCAAATAAACTTTTAATACCCACACTGCTCATGACACACTTTTCTACAAGTGCGACATTTCTCTTTGAATTCCTGTTGATTTCCATTCCGTGGCTTCTCCGTAGACTGAAGGCAAGTTCAGCTCTCTGGCTCCCTGAGAACTATTGATCCATGCGTACATTTCAGCATTACTATGAATTGCTAATCGACGCATGGCGCTGTTTTTCTGGGCGCTAATGGTTTTATTACTCTTCTTTAATAAGGAGGCGATCTGATTGATTCCCCAACCTTTTCCAAGGAGCCTTAATACCTTCCGCTCTGAGAGCGTTAAAATAACGGGACGGAAACTGTAATCATGAGGTTCGTCAATAACCGGAGAAAGCAACGCTTTGCTGATTCTGTCGCCACGGAGATTACCGGTACGAATGGTTTTGACCAGGCTATCGATAGGTTCAACATCCGATAGCAGCGTCGCAGTCGGACACATCAGAAACTCGACCGCCTGCGCGTAATAAGAGCGTGATACCAGAAATATCCAGTGGATCTCGCGATATTGTGAAATTAAGGTATAAAATTGTTCGCAAATGACCCGGGGATTTTTACATTCACCCGTTAAATCTGCGATGGCGATATCTGAACGACGCAGTTGTAACAACGTGACTTCTTCTGGCGTTGAACTGAATGAGAGATCACAATCAGGAAAATGAGTGTTCATTATTCCTTTTAACCCGCTTTGAATAACAGGTATTTTGCTGATAATAATTCCATTTGTGCAGCATCCTGGCAACATATTTCCTCCCTGGTCTCACTGGTTTTGTCGTTAATCATGTTCCATAAATATATACATCAAAATGATGGAAATAATGAATTAATAGACTCCGTGAATAATTCGTCCGTAATATACCTTTTACTCGTCGATAATACTACAATCCTCATTGTATAAATCAAGAGAGTAGTATCACATAATACCTTATGCTATAGCGCTAACACATTTAAAATAACTTAATTCAATTGTTAGTTTCACTAATGTCATCTGAATTATTCATAATTCCACGATATGCTTTAGGTGACAGCAACGTGTGACGTTTAAAAAATCGCGAGAAATAAGCAACATCGCTAAAACCCAAATAATCTGCGATTTGGCTGATGGTCATTTGGGTGTATTGCAGACAGCGTTTAGCCTCCAGAATCAACCGTTCGTGTAATACCATTAATGCACTACAGTTATGAAATTCACGACATAATTGATTTAAATGCGTAACCGAGACACCAGTCCGCCGGGCATATTCTTTTAACGGTAAATGTTCCCGATACTGGCTTTCGATTTGCCTTGCGAACAAGCACATCACACTGCGCTTACGTTCACTGCTCCCTGAACGTGGCCGAAGAGGCTGTTCCTGCCTGGTTAACCATACCAACAGTGCACTCAACAGAGAGAACATCATCATTTCCCGGGCATCATTATCTTCATGATATTCCTGTTGTAACGCCGCAAATAATGTACGGATGTACTCGTGAGACCGCCCGACCGGAAAACATTGTGCAGTGTTTAACAACGAAAGCGGGCGTGGAAATTGCGATTCCATATGACTTAACAGTGGCAGGGCCAGTGAGAGAACATAACCCTCAGTGCCAGGTGAAAAGCGAAAACCATGTACGCATAATGCGGGAACGACTTGCAGGCAAGCCTCTTGCATGACCGTAGTTTTACCTTCAATTTCAATTTCCGCTTGCCCATGATGAAGATAGAGCAACTGCACCAGTTCCGCATGTTGATGCACGCGAATATGCCACTCATACTGACTGCTGCGTTGATGAATAGATTCACAATGCAGCAGCTCAGGTGTGGGCCAGCCTTGCCGTTCGCCATAGAGCTTAAAAACCGGAACTGTTGCCACACTTTGCATATTTTCTTTTTTATCCAACATTTTCAAAGGGTAAACCGACATAGTTCTCGGCAATAGTGGTCAGTCCGGCAACGGATTCCAGGTAGTAATGGCGATCTGCTTCCTGCATTTTGCGATCAAATTCACTTTTGTCCTGAAAGTCATGCAGAAGATGCGTCATAAACCAGCTAAAACGTTCCCCCTTCCAGACACGATTCAAAGCCAGTTGCGAATAACGCGCCAGCAAATCGGTCCGCCCGGCATGGTAATACTGTGTCAGGATACGCCAGAGATAATTCACATCAGACGCAGCCAGATTTAACCCTTTTGCTCCCGTTGGTGGCACGATATGTGCGGCATCCCCCACCAGAAATAATTTGCCATATTGCATGGGTTCCACCACATAACTACGCAAAGGCGCAATACTTTTCTCCAGTGAGTGACCAGTCACTAACTTTTCTGCCAACTCATGAGGTAAACGGCTCTTTAACTCCGCCCAGAAACGTTCATCACTCCATGCCTCGACCTGCTCGCTGAGGGGCACCTGCAAATAGTAACGGCTCCTGGTTAGTGAGCGCTGACTACAAAGTACAAAACCACGCTGATGATGCGCGTAAATCAGTTCCGGGTTGACCGGGGGTGTATCCGCCAACAAACCAAGCCAACCGAACGGCCACACACTTTCGTATTCACGAATCACATCACGGGGAATACTTTGCCGGGATACGCCATGAAAACCATCGCATCCGGCAATAAAGTCACACTCTACACGGCAGTGCTCGCCATCTTTTTCAAAGGTGACAGAGGGTCGGTCACTTTTGGCATCGTGAATCATGACCTGACTGACGCCATAAATGGTGGGCGCATCACTCTCATTTCGCGCTTGCATCAAATCGCGAGTGACTTCCGTTTGCCCGTAGACCATCACGTTTTTGCCATCGGTCAATTCACTGAGCGGAACTGGAATGCGTTTACCATCAAAAATAAATTCCACGCCATGATGTATCAGCCCTTCCCGATCCATACGTTTCGCGACACCCGCTTCCCGCAACAAATCTACCGTTCCACTTTCCAGAATCCCGGCCCGAATCCGCCCAAGCACATATTCTGGTGTTTGCCGCTCAATAATCAGGGTGCGGATACCCGCTTTATGCAACAACTGCCCCAATAACAGCCCGGAAGGCCCTGCGCCTATAATAGTCACCTGAGTTTTCATCAATCCTCCACATATGGTTAATTATTTGTATTAATAATGTTTAATGAAAGTTTCATGTTGCATTTTTGAGAAGCTGGAGAAAAAAAGAAGGGCAAATCGACGACAGTTTTTGGACTTTTCACCAATTTGTACGTTTTGTGGCACAGGTCATGTTCTGATTTTGCACAGAACGCTTATTTTTCCGCCGCAAATTTGATCTTTTACGTGGGCTCCGTCGTTACGCTTCATGATACAAAGAAGCCTTTTGCTACCCGGCGAGACGTCATCGCGATTTACAACAGAGTGAGTCATGCAAACAGAGCAATCGTTACAACGGTCGATCACACGATTATGTATTCAGTGCGGGCTTTTTTTGCTGCAACATGGTGCGGAAAGCGCACTGGTTGAGGAGCTCTCTACCCGCCTTGGTCGGGCGCTGGGTATGGACAGCGTGGAAAGCGCAATCTCATCTAACGCAATCGTCCTGACGACCATTAAAGATGGGCACTGCCTGACCACCACCCGTAAAAACCAGGATCACGGTATAAATATGCACGTGGTGACAGAGGTACAACACATCGTCATCCTCGCAGAACACAAGTTGCTGGATTACAAAGGGGTGGAGAGACGTTTCAGTCAAATAAAACCATTACGCTATCCACGATGGCTGGTTGCATTCATGGTCGGTCTTTCCTGCGCCTGCTTTTGTAAATTGAATAATGGGGGTTGGGATGGCGCAGTCGTAACATTTTTTGCCAGCCTGATAGCGATGTATATACGACTGACACTGGCACAACGACACCTTCATCCCCAAATTACCTTTTGTATTACAGCTTTTATCGCCACCACTATTTCGGGTTTGTTATTAAATCTCCCCATGTTCAGCCACACGCCCAATATTGCGATGGCAGCCAGTGTGTTGCTTCTGGTGCCGGGCTTTCCGTTAATCAACTCTGTCGCTGATATGTTTAAAGGGCATATCAATACAGGTCTTGCGCGTTGGGCAATCGCCAGTTTGCTAACGCTGGCAACGTGTGTGGGGGTAGTCATGGCATTAACTGCATGGGGACTTCGCGGATGGGTGTGATTGATTTTCTGCTTGCACTAATGCAAGACATGATTCTGGCGGCAATTCCTGCCATCGGCTTTGCCATGGTGTTTAATGTGCCGCATCGGGCACTGCCATGGTGTGGGCTCCTCGGTGCCATTGGTCATGGTTCGCGGATGATTATGATGGCTGCTGATTTCAATATTGAATGGTCAACATTTATGGCCTCACTGTTGGTTGGCAGTATCGGTATTCAGTGGTCGCGCTGGTATCTCGCGCATCCAAAGGTTTTTACTGTGGCAGCAGTGATTCCGATGTTTCCAGGTATTCCGGCGTATACAGCGATGATATCGGCAGTACAAATTAGCCATTTTGGGTACAGCGAAACATTAATGATTACCCTGTTAACCAATTTCCTGAAAGCCTCTTCTATCGTCGGGGCGCTTTCTATTGGCCTCTCTGTACCAGGGCTATGGTTGTATCGCAAACGCCCACGGGTATAACGACGTGATGTTGGAGATCGGCGCAGCATCCTGCCGATCTCTGTCTTCTGTGTGATACTATTAGTAGATCTCCCTTCTCGTGTGTTATTCCACTTTTGAGAAATAGTATGTCTTCCAGAATTTTGACCCCGGACGTTATCGGCATTGACGCCCTGGTACAGGATCATGCTGCCGTGCTGGCCAAATCTGCGAGTGGTACGGTAGCGGTATTTGCCAATAATGCTCCCGCCTTTTACGCCATCACCCCAGATCGTCTGGCGGCATTGCTGGCACTTGAAGAAAAATTATCGCAACCAGGTAGTGATGTCGCGTTGGATGCGCAGTTGTTTGAAGAACCACAATCTACTCCTGTTGCAGTGCCGATGGGGAAATTTGCCATGTATGCCGACTGGCAGCCAGATGCTGATTTTCAGCGACTGGCGGCACTATGGGGTGTTGCATTAAGAGAACCCGTCACAGCGGCAGAACTGGCTTCTTTTGTTGCTTACTGGCAGGCGGAAGGGAAAGTTTTTCATCATGTACAGTGGCAACAAAAGCTGGCACGCAGTGTCCAAATCAGCCGGGCCAGCAATGGCGGTATGCCGAAACGAGATGTAAACACGGTCAGTGAACCTGACAATCAAATTCCACCCGGTTTTAGAGGATGACCATGAAAAACGTTGGCGATCTGATGAAACGTCTGCAAAAGATGATGCCTGAGCATATCAAGCCTGCTTTTACCACAGGTGAAGAACTGCTGGCCTGGCAGAAAGAACAGGGCGCG
This sequence comes from Escherichia fergusonii ATCC 35469, assembly GCF_000026225.1. Classification (NCBI taxonomy): domain Bacteria; kingdom Pseudomonadati; phylum Pseudomonadota; class Gammaproteobacteria; order Enterobacterales; family Enterobacteriaceae; genus Escherichia; species Escherichia fergusonii. The sequence goes on along the minus strand of NC_011740.1, from coordinate 4,501,350 downwards.
ATCCGTGCCGCCGCCCTGGCTCGAGAAAACCGGGCGATGAAAATGCAGCGTACCTTCAACCGTTCAGGTATTCGTCCTTTGCATCAAAACTGTTCGTTTGAAAACTACGTTGTGGAGTGCGAAGGGCAAATGAACGCTCTGAGCAAAGCACGACAGTATGTGGAAGAGTTTGACGGTAACATCGCCAGCTTTATCTTCTCTGGCAAACCGGGAACAGGTAAAAACCACCTGGCGGCGGCAATCTGTAATGAACTGCTGCTACGTGGGAAATCGGTATTAATCATTACCGTTGCAGACATTATGTCTGCTATGAAAGACACCTTTACAAATCGTGAAACAACGGAAGAACAACTGCTTAATGATCTCAGTAATGTCGATCTACTCGTGATCGACGAGATCGGGGTACAAACTGAATCGCGCTATGAAAAAGTGATCATTAACCAGATCGTGGATCGCCGCTCATCCTCCAAGCGTCCAACCGGAATGTTAACCAACAGCAATATGGAAGAGATGACAAAGCTACTTGGCGAACGCGTGATGGATCGTATGCGCCTGGGCAATAGCTTATGGGTGATCTTCAACTGGGAAAGTTACCGCAGCCGTGTGACCGGTAAAGAATATTAATTCTCTGGCGCGCCGTTGCGCCAGAAGCAACAACACAAAGAGTCATCAGGATGAAAACAACAAAATATCTGCTGTGCTGCGCGTTTGCCGCCAGTGCATTATTAAGCACCAGTACTTTTGCTGCGTCATGGAAAGATTCTCTTGCCAGCGCCGCCAGTGAACTGAATAAGCAAAACACCTCGTCTGGACAACAAGGCGGGCTTTCTCTTGCCACGCTAACGGGCCTGCTTAATGGCGACAATCAGGCACTCAGCTCAGGCAATATGAATAACGTAGCGGGTATTCTGCAATACTGCGTGAAGCAAAAACTGGCTTCCGTTACCGATGCTGAAAATGTCAAAAATCAGGTGCTGGAAAAACTGGGACTCAGTAGCGAAAAGCAAAAAGAGGATAGCAACTATCTGGATGGCATCGCTGGTTTGTTGAAAACCAAAGATGGTCAGCAACTGAATCTCGACAATATTGGCTCAACACCACTGGCGGAAAAAGTGAAAACTAAGGCCTGCGATTTGGTCTTAAAACAAGGGCTGAACTTTATTTCCTGATAATTCAACGCCACGTTTTAACCTTTTGAGGAGTAACGTGGCGTTAACCGCATTTTTTCTTATCTCCAGGTCCTTTCAGCCACTCGCTCACAAGCAGTGACGGTGATCAAAAAAGTTTATTTATAAACCAAATCTGAACAAAAATTGATTTTTTTGACACTACAATTGCGGCAATGTGACA